>NZ_JBHVQI010000002.1:0-281779 GCF_042886835.1 Paenarthrobacter sp. NPDC057981 | reverse complement strand
CCTAATCCCCCGCTCACGCCCGGGTTGTGGTATTTTTTTCAATTTTTCCCAAACTAAATTTGAAAAAAATGCCCAACTCGCGGGTCTATTTCGACGGGAGACCTACCAGCTCTGGACCAGAAACGGCGAACCGTCGGGAGAGCACTCGCCCACGTCTGTGCCCTCCGGGGAAAGCCCTCCGCCGAAGGAGAACTGCTGGCCAATGCTGATGGACGTCCCATCGGGCAGCACCACTCCGGATCCGGTCACCTTGGTACCGCGCGGGAAGATCAGGCCCATGGAGCGCCCGTCGGGATAAACACCGGCCATGCATCCGCCATCGTTGAGGCCCAAGGTTCCCCTGTTACCGGCGTCCATGTGGAAGTCCGCCGGCTCATCTTTGGCGACCGCAGCCTTGTTGCCGTTACCACCGGTGATGATTTCGGCGTCGAAAGTCGGCATTCGCCCGGTGAGTTCCGGCAGCGGTTCGTTGCTCGGGGAGCTGGTATCCGGCGCCTTTTCAGGCTGGGTGGCCGCCGGGATCGGCTGTTGCGCCTGCTGTGGGAGCAGCGAGGGCACGACAACACCCGCGACAACGGCGGCAGCTGCCACGGCAACTCCAGCAACCACCCGGAATCGCCGCCTGGATGCCGGCCGCTGTCCGTTGGACCCGCCAACCGTAAGTTGCACCGCGTCGGTGGACATGACGGCAAGGCTCTTTTCCCGGCTTCGGGCCAACTCCTCTTCCGTAACCGCGCTGGCGGGATCGGCTGCAGCAAGGCGTTGCAGATCCAATGGTTTCTTAGTGCTCATTACCAACACCTTCCGCAATGTGGTCAGCCCCAAGCAGTTGGCCGAGTTCCTTGCGGGCCCTGTACAGGCGCATCCGGACGGCCGTGGCAGTGACGTGGAGCAGTTCCGCCACTTCGGCTGACGACAAGCCATCCCAATACGTCAGAAGGAGGACTTCCCGGTCCTGCGGCCTGAGCTTGTCCAGCGCTTCCTGCACGGCACCCTCACCGGAATCCGGCGTTGAGGTCCTCTGCCGCTGAAGCTCCTGCACGAGGTTGAGGGACCGGATGTTGGAGCGGTTGTGGTTTCGGAGGACATTCCGGGCTATGCCAAACAGCAGCAGCACGGATAATTCGTGGTCCCGGGACTTTTCCCAGGCGATCCGGAAGACCTCGGCACACAGGTCCTCGGCCTCGGTTGCTCCCTCGGTGCGACGCCGAAAGTAGCGGTAGATCTTGTCGTGACCGGCCGCGTGGGACACCAGGAAACGCTGCTCCCTCGCTTGGTCCACGCGATCCCCTCGCTCCGTCTCCACGCTCATACCCGGTTAATGTCCGGCAGTCAGAGAAATGTAACGGAAGTTTCAGGAAAAGCGCACGACGTCGGCCCTCACCGCCTGCGCAAGGCCGCCAGGCCGGCCCTTAGCTCCGGGAGGCCGGAACACCGATCCAGTAGCGGCGAAAGAGGCGTCCCTTCTCGTCCGTTCGTTTATCTTCGAGCACACCGCCCGCACGCTCGATGGTCCGGGCCGAGGCCACGTTCGCGTCGTCGCACGTCAGCAGGACACGGTCCGGTTCTTCCCGGCCCTCCAATTGTGAACACAGTTCCTGCAGAGCCCACGATGCAGCGCCGCGGCCACGATCCGAGGGCCGTACTCCGTAACCGATGTGGCCTCCCGAATTCAGCAGCGCCGGGGTGAGGTGGTGACGAAATGCGATTGCACCCACGTAGCGCGGCCCCTCAGCGATCCAAAGGTAGGTGCAAGGCACGATGCCCTGGTCCTCTTCCACATGCTCCGCATCCCTCAGCTGCCTGACCCACGCCGCGAACCCTTCAGCGGTGGTGACGTTCTCGGCCACGAAAACTCCTGCGCCATCCTGGTGGGCTCCTTCCCACTCAGCGTGGGACTCAAGGAACGACTCGTGGAAGGAGACATCGGGAGCAACGAGGGTAAACATGCACCGAGCCTAGCCGGACTTACACCACCGGTGAGTTCATCAGGGCTACCGTGATGAGCAGGGCAATACCGAACATCGGCAGGCAGAGGACAACATTGGTCCGACGGTTGTCCCGCATCACGGCGACGAATTCGCGAAGGAATGCGCTGGGGACAAAGTACCTTGCCGTTGGAGCACCGACCACTTCAGCACTGATCTTCTGCCTGCGCGACAGGAGCGCGGCGCGGAGGACGTGGTAGTTGTTGGTGCACACCAGCAACGGACCCTGGATTCCTCTCTCTGCCAGCAGCGCCACGGAATAGACCAGGTTCTCGCGGGTGGTGGTGGCTTTGTTCTCCTCCAAGATGTCAGCGGCCGCTGCTCCCTTCGCCACCAAGTACTCCTTCATCGCAGTGGACTCGGGCCTGGGTTCGTCCGGGCCTTGACCCCCGGAAGGTACCAAAACGGGCCTGACCGGGGCGACGCCGTCGTAAATTTCCAAGGCCTTGTTCAGGCGCGCGGCGAGCAACGGCGGCACGTTGCCGTCGATCAGGCCCGACCCCAAGACGACGACGGCGGCAGGGTTCGGGCTGTGTCGCATCCTGGAATACACCAGCGCGTAGCCGAGGAAGACGACGAAAGCGCACCCCAAGTAGGCGCAGAGGAAGAAGGCCAAGGCAGCGATTCCGGCCAGGACGGGCTGCCCACTCAGCACGAAAAGGAAAGCGACCACAGGGGCCAGGAACACGGTCAACCCCACGGCGAACGGCAGGAAGCTGGTGATCCCGGGGCCTTCGCGTCGGACCATCGTGACGCCGTTCGCGATGAGGAAGGCGGCGAAGACGAAGATGCTCACCACTGGAACAACGACGATAACCAGGTTCAGCCACTCGAACCACGGATTCAGGTCAATCAGGAAGTCCAGGAGCGCCTGCAGCAGGAACCAGGCCGCTACCAAGAGGAAGACGCCGTTGCGGAGCCGTCGCCGGTCCGACTGGTAGGAGGCCAGGAAAAACCCCGCAAAGATAAGGCCAAGGACCAGGTTCAGCATGGTCCAAGCCTATTCGGTGTGGCCGGGCGGCGAGGGCAGAGCTGTGGCCCCTGGCACGCTCGATTCTGGCCGGGACCGGCAAAAGCAGCCGTTACGCTGGTTCCATCAGGCAAGAGCCTGCTGTGCCGTTAAGAACAATGGACCCGACTGCAATCGGGTCCTTGTTCAGCGCGGTGCGCTCATTTGGTGCGGTAAGAGGGACATAGCCTCCAACTTCACACTTTGAGTCTATGGCCCCGTTGGACCCTGAGGAACTACCAGCCCTCTGCAACCTGCCGGGCGAAGTCATTCAGGGCTCCGGCAACAGCCTTCGGGTGGCTCAACGGAGCATAGTGACCGCCCGGGATCTCAACCGGTTCGGCTCCCAGCCGGTCGCGGATTTGGCGCCTCATGAACGACGGCGGGAAGAACAGATCGTCGCGGCACAGAATCCCCGAAGTTGGCACGCCCGGACGCTTTCCCGGCCATGGCGCTGCCATCCAGGCACCCTGCTGGTCGCGCTCCTTTTCCATAGCGTGGCGGGCCAAATCATCAGGGACCAAGTTGAAGTATGGCTCTTCGGGAATGGTTTCACGGTCATGCCCCGTGTTGGCCCACCAGTCACCGAAGGTCTCGCCGGGCATGGGGATCATCGCGGAGAGATACACCAAACCATCCGAGTGGAGTGCCTCGCAAACCAAGGGCGCGGTGAAGCCGCCCAGCGAGTGCCCCACCACGATGGTGTGCCTGGCATCGCCAACTGCTTCCGTTACTGTCCGGGTGTAGTCCCCAAGCCCGGCATCAACCTCTTCGATGGGCAAGTCGACGGCCACCACCTGATGCCCGGAGGCTTCAAGGAGCGGGCTGACCAGATGCCAGTCCCAGGCGGTGGAACCGCCTCCGTGAATCAGTACGAAAACCGCCATGACGCTCCCCTCACATCAGGCCTTGTGCGCCGTCACCAACGCATCCGGCTCATGCTGGACCACACCAGCGGAAGTTTCCACCGGCAACCCGTTCCTGATCCAATACTCGATGCCGCCGATCATTTCCTTAACGGAATATCCCAGTATCGCGAAGGCAAGCGCAGCGAACGTACTGCCATTGCAGCCCGGACCCCAGGAGTACACCACCACCTGCGACCCAGCCGGGACCAGCCCGGGAGCGAGCTCCGGTATCTGCGCCGTCGGGATATGTACCGCGCCAGGAATATGTCCGTGCTCCCACGACGATCGCCGTCGGGTATCCACGACCACCAGGGAACCCGGTTCCGACTCAGCTACTTCCATCACGTCGATCTCACATTGGAGCTTGGCGCGGAAGAACTCTGCAGCGCCCATGCTCATGCGAGTTTCGCCAGCTTCGCAGACGCCCGGCGCGAACCGAGCTTGGCGGAAATCCGGAGGCTGGTCTCCGCCGCCATCGGCCCCACTTCCCGAACCCGTTTGGCGGTCATCCGGGAAGACAGCGAAGATACCGACAGCGCAGCCACCACGTGATCGTCATGCCCGAAGATGGGCGCCGCAACGCAGCGCACTTCCGGCTCGTTCTCCCGATCGTCGATGGAGTAGCCCCGCCGTCGTATGGCTTCGAAGTCGGCGCGCAACAGTGCCGGGTCAGTGATGGTCTTGTCAGTGAGCGGCACCAAGTTGCCCGCGAGGATCGGTCCCACCACTTCTTCCGGGCTGAACGCCAACATGGCCTTGCCGACCGCCGTGCAGTAAGCGGGCATGGTGGCGCCAACCCGCGACGCCATGCGCACCGTGGCCTCGTCTTCCACCTTGTCCAGATAGACGACGTCCTGCCCGGAAAGCACCACCAGGTGGCAGGTACTCTCTGTAGCTCGCATGAGGCTCCGGAGCTCTCCGTTGGCCACGCTGCGCAGATCCACACGGTCCAGGTAGGACTGCCCCAATCTCAGGCAGCCATGTCCAAGGCGGAACTTGCCGGTCTCGTGATCACGCTCCAGCAGATTCTCTTCGAGCAATGGCGCAGCCAACCGCAACAAGGTGCTCTTGTTCAATCCGGAGAGCCGGCTGAGCTCCACGAGCGCCAGCCCATCTCCGTTGCCCGGTTCCTCGGCCACCACCGTCAATAGAGCCAGTGCTTTGCGAAGTGACGCCGAGGAATTGCGGGCGTCCTTGCCTTCAGTAGTCACTCAGTTCCTCACGAGCTGCTCGGCGTCGTAATCACGTTTCCAACCCTCGACGCCCGGCCGCTGCTGCCACGGAGCGGGACCGGACAACGGCCGGTACTCCACGCCCATGGCCTCGAGCCGTGCCAGATGTGCACCTGTGAGCCGGGTCAGGAACCCATCGTAGTCCCGGCCCTCGGGGTTGGACCAGAACACTTCCGAGATGGCGCTGAGGCGCGGGAAGGCCGCGAACTGCACCCGGCGGGGCGAGTCGAGGTGCTCGGTCCAGATATTCGCCTGGGCACCCAGCAACCGTCCCGGCAACCCGTCAGCAGAAACGCCTGGCAGGGGATCGAATTCGTAGACGGCCTGCAGGGTGGTCACGAACCCGACGGGTACCGGCTCGTCGTCGCCATCGGCTTGCCGGTGGTCGAGGTAGAGCTTGTGTTCGGGGCACATGACCACGTCATAGCCCTTGCGGAGGGCATCAATGCCTCCTTCGTACCCACGCCACGAGGCCACGAGCGCTCCGTCCGGAAGTCCGCCGTCGCCGATTTCGTCCCATACGGAGGTGGCGCGGCCGTGCCGCTGGAGGTGCGCCGCCAGTTGCCCGACGAACCAGCTGTGCAGGCCCGAGACATCGTCCAGGCCAAGCGACTCCGCCTTCCCACGAGCGGCAGCACTGGACTGCCACTGGGTGAGCGGAACTTCGTCGCCGCCCAGGCTTATCCATGGGGAGGGGAAGATCTCCACGACTTCGTCCAGGACGTTTCGATAGAAGTCCAGGGAGGTTTCCGAGACCGCAAGGACCGTGTCATTGATACCCCAGCGCGTCCACACCTCCACAGGTTCCGCACCCTCGGCTTGTGCCTCGCCCAGCTCCGGGTACGCCGCGATGGCGGCCTGGCTGTGGCCGGGAACGTCAATCTCCGGGATGACGGTGATGTGCCGCTCAGCGGCGAACGCCACGATCTCCCGGAGGTCGTCCTGCGTGTAGAAGCCACCGTGCGGACGACCGTCGAAGACGCCGGCACGCCAGGAACCAAGCGATGATTCGCGGCGCCAGGCACCGATTTCAGTCAGCTTGGGATAGCGGTTGATCTGGATTCTCCACCCCTGATCGTCCGTCAGGTGCAGGTGGAGGACATTGAGCTTGTGCATCGCCATGACTTCGATGAAGCGGAGCAGGTTGTCCTTCGGCATGAAGTGGCGCGCGACGTCCAACATCGTCCCGCGATAGCCGAACCGTGGCTTGTCCTCCACAGAAACCCGCGGAACCGACCATGCCGAAGCAACCGCTGACTGCCGGAAAGCCCTCGGTCCCAGCAACTGCAACAGCGTCTGCGCAGCGTAGAACGCGCCGGCGGGACCACCAGCAGAGATGACGACGGCGTCACTCACCTTCAGGCGGTACGCCTCGGAGTCGAGGTCCGGGTCCAGCAGGAAGCGGATGTGCGCGTCGTCGCTGGCTGCGGCAGTCAGATCCCAGCCCGTTGCCGCACCCAAAGAACGGGCCAACCAACGGCGGGGACCGCTCAGTTCAGGGTCGGCACCCAAAGTAGTACCGGCGTCGAGCGTCAACTCGCCGTTCCCGGCCGAAAGGGTCCACGGCGCGGGGACCAACTGGTGAAGCGGGCTCATCCCTTCACCGCCCCGGCGAGTCCGGATACGAGCTTGCGCTGTACTGAGACGAAGAAGATCAGCACAGGAATGGTCATGATGACCGAGCCGGCCATGATGGCTCCCCAATCGTTTTGGTCGGGCTTGAAGAACGTCAGCAATGCCATGGGCAGCGTCTGGTTCTCCTGGGCGGAAATGATAAAGGTCTTGGCAAACAGGAAGTCGTTCCACGTGGAGATGAACGAGAAAACCGAACATGCCACCACACCGGGTGCCACCAACGGAAACAAGATGGAACGGACAAAGCGGAAGCTGCCGGCACCATCAAGGCGTGCCGCTTCCTCCACCTCAACCGGCACGGCCGCCACGAAGCCGCGCAACATCCAGATGGCGAACGGAATGCTGAAGCCCACATGGACCAAAACCAATGAGCCCAGTTGGTTCAGGCCGACCAGCGGGATGGCTTCGCCCGCGTTGCGGAGCAGGAAGAACAGCGGGATCGTCAGGGCTTCAACAGGCACCATCTGCGAGACCAGGATGATGATCAGCAGCTTGGTCCGCATCTTGAAGTTGTACCGGGTCAGCGCCACAGCCGCGAGGAACGCCAGGATCGTGGACAGCACCACAACCACCAGTGCCACAATCACGCTGTTGAGGAAGTATTGACCAAAATTGTTGACCCCCAGAACGCGCCCGAACGAGTCCAGCGACGGTTCCAGCGTGAACGGGGTCGCGTCACCGGCGTCGAGCGCTGTTTTGGGCTTCAGTGCGGACAGCACCATCCAGAACAGCGGGAAGGCAACAATCAGCGCGATGACGATCCCGGCGGCGTCGGCCCCGAAGCGCCGCTTGCCGTTCTTGCGGAACTTCTGCGGGTCTTCTGCCGCTGCTTGCGGCGCAAGCGGTGAAACGTCGACGGCGGTCACAGGGCTTCTCCTGTTCGCTTGAGGATACGGAGGTAGACGAGAGTAATGACCATCAGCAGAGCAGTCATGATGACGCCAAGGGCCGAACCCAGCCCGTACAGGCTCGCGGCGAAGGCCTGCTGGTAGCCGTACACGTTCAGGACCAGGTTCTGGCCCGCGATGCCGCCTCCGTTGGTCATGATGTAGATCTGCGAGAAGATCTTGAAGTTCCAGATGATCGACTGGATGGTCACTACGATCACGATTGGGCGGAGCATCGGCAACATGATGCTGCGGGCGATGCGGGGCATGGACGCGCCGTCGATCCTTGCGGCTTCGATGACCTCCGTCGGGATCGCCTGGATGCCCGCGTAGACCGTGACCAGGACGAACGGGAACGAGCACCACACCACTTCGCTGGCTACCAGCCCGAAGGCCGACCATTTGTCGTAGGTCCAGGAGTAGCCTTGGAACTGCGTCAATCCGATGGCGACCAACGTCTTGTTGACCAGTCCCAAGGTGGGTTCGAACAGGAACAACCACACCGCACTGCCCGTGACCGCAGGCGTAGCCCAGGCGCCCAGCGACACCACAAACAACACCGATCGGACCCAGGGTCGAAGCCTGGTGGCCAGCACTGCAAGTGAACTGCCCACCAGCAACGTGAAGACCACACAGGCGGTGGCGAAGACCACGGTGTTGCCCAGGACGGTCCAGAACTGCGGATCGGCGAAGAGCTTCTGGTAGTTCTCCAATCCCACGAATTTCAGGGGCGCTTTCCCACTGACCTGGGCCTGGCGGTAGTCGTACAGGGAGACGTTGATCAGCTGGAAGATCGGGTAGCCGAGCAAGGCAATCAGGACAATGAAGGCCGGTGCCAGATAGAGCCAAGGCTCCAGACGCCCCCGACGGCGGGAGGCGCGTGCCGCCGTCGTCGTGCCTTTGCGTGGGGTGCCGTCTTGGGGTGCTTCAGGCAGAACCGGGGTGAGGGCTGTCATGATGCGCCTTCGGTGGGTGATGGGGTGCAGCGCATTACTTGGCCCCGAACGCAGCGTTCATGGCGGCAGCGGCTTCGCTGGTTGCTGCGTTCACATCGGCCTTGCCCGTGACCACCTTCTGGTACATGCCCGTGAAGACGCCCTGGGCATCGATGGTGGACCAGTTTTCGGTGACCGGGACGAACTTGGTGCCGGCGCCCAAAGTGTTGATGAAGGGCTCAACCTGCTTGTTGTTTTCGGCCACCGACTTCTGGACATCGCTGAACGTGGGGAGGTTGCCCATGGAGTCGAACATCTTCTGCTGGTACTTCTTGCTGGCCAGCAGCTTCACGAAGTCCGCGGCGAGGGTACGGCGTTCGCTGCTGTTGAAGACGCCCAGGTTGTTGCCTCCGGCGAACGCGGGCGCAATGGAACCTGCAGTCTTGCCCGGGACCGGAACCACAGCGAACTTGTCCTTGATGGCACTGGCAGCAACGGCCTTGTAGTTGAAGTCGCCGCCGATGGTCATGGCCGACTTGCCTGCAATGAACTGCTGAACACTGGCGTTTCCGCCGAATTCCGCGCAGGTCTGGGCGGGGCAGATATCGTCCTTGAGGAGGCGGGAGTAGGCTGCCACGCCTTCACGGGACTGGGTGGAGTCGAGGCCGGCAACGAACTTGTCGCCTTCCTTTGTGGCGATTTCCCCGCCGTTGGCCCACAGGTACGGCATGGCGGAGAACTGTGCAGCACCGCCCACGGAGATGCCCAGCATGTCCGGGGTGGCTGCGCGTACAGCGCGGGCAACCGTCTCCACCTCGTCCAGGGTCTTGGGGACCTCAAGCCCGAGCTGCTGCAGGAGATCAGTGCGGTAGTAGAGGGCGCGAACGCCGACGAACCACGGCACACCGTAGTTCTTGCCGTCGATCTCCGTGGTGGCCAGGATCTTCTGGTCAAGGTCCTTGGCTTCATCCCAGGACTTGATGTCACCGGTAACGTCGGCCAGGCCACCGGACGCCACATAGCTGGCCAGGTCCGTGTTGCCGAACTCGGCTACATCCGGGGCGCTTGAAGGATCGTTGAACGCTGCCTTGAATCGTTCTGCCCGGCTGTCTACGGGGATGTACTGGACGTCGATCTTGGCACCACTGTGTGCCGCTTCGAATTCAGTAACAGCTTCCTTTACCACTGCGGACTTGGGGTCTTGGTTGACCTCGGAGAAGAGCCACACGCGGACAGTGCCCGTCTGCTCGTCCGAGCTGGAGGCTGCGTTGTTCGAGGTAGGTGGAGCGCAGGCGGTCAAGGCGAGCGCTGCGATGGCGATTGCCGCGGCGGAGCGTGCGAGTTTCAAGTGTCCTCCATGGAGAAAAGTTGGATTCCGCGGGATTCCCCCTCCGCGGCTATGTGACCAAACACTATGAACGCCGGAGTGTGGGCGGAAGCACATTCGGCCAAAGGTTTGCAATGCAAAACAAGAATCCGGTTTTTTGCTGTTTTGGTCTATACCAAGTTGTGCCGTGGATACCCCCAGGGGGTACTTGACGCCATACCCCCTTGGGGTATAGCTTGAGGCCATGAACACGCCAGACCTGAGCATGAGCCGTCAGGATGCACCTGTCATCGAGGTGGACCTGGAGCCCTCTGCATCCCATGGGTACACCAGCAACAAGGACGCGTACCTCAAACGGCTGAAACGCATTGAAGGGCAGGTTCGCGGTATTGCCCGCATGGTGGAGGAAGACAAATACTGCATCGACATCCTCACGCAGGTCGCGGCAGCAACGAAGGCCCTCCACGCTGTCAGCCTGGGACTCGTTGAGGAGCACATTGGCCATTGCGTCGTGGGTGCTGCCTCCGAGCCCGATCCCGAAACACGCGCCGAACACATCGACGCCAAAGTCAAGGAGGCCACCGATGCCATCGGGCGCCTGCTGCGGTAGCGGTAACTCCGCCACCACTCGCCACACCATCCAACGCACCACCAAGGAGCACTCCATGAGCCAGACCATCCAGACCAACGTCAACGTATCCGGCATGACCTGCGGCCACTGTGTTTCCAGCGTGAGCGAAGAACTTGAAGCGCTCAGCGGCGTTCAGGACGTCGCAGTGGACCTCAACCCCGGCGGTTTGTCCACCGTCACCATCACATCCACCCAGGAGCTCTCACCATCGGAAATTGGCGAGGCCGTGGCAGAAGCCGGCTACGTGGTGGTAGCCAACGAAGCCTAGGGGGTTCGCTTGAGTAACCAGGAGACCTTCAACCAACCCGCACAAAGGGTGATCGAGCTCGACATCGAGGGCATGACCTGCGCCTCATGCGTCAATCGAGTCGAACGGAAACTGGGCAAACTCGAAGGCGTCGAGGCAAGCGTCAACCTGCCGCTCGAATCGGCGCACGTTACGGTCCCCGCAAACGTGACAGACCAGCAAATCGTGGACACCGTGAACGCAACGGGATACAAGGCAACGCTGAGGCAAGCCCCTGCACGCCATTCCCGGCCGGCCGTCGATGACCACGGGCATGGGCATGAGCATCACGAGGCCGAGTCCTCTCACGAGGAACACGCCAGCCACGAAAACCACATGGATCACGGGCCCTCGGCTTCCACGCTCCGGCCCCGGTTGATCCTGGCCGCCGTCCTGACTGTTCCCGTTTTTGCGATCTCCATGATCCCAGCCCTCCAGTTCGCCAACTGGGGATGGGTTGTCGGCGCACTGGCACTTCCGGTGGTGAGCTGGGCCGCCTGGCCGTTCCACCGGGCCGCTGCCATCAACGCCCGGCATTTCGCCTCCACCATGGACACCCTGGTTTCCATCGGTGTCATCGCGGCCTACGTGTACTCGGCATGGCAGTTGTTCGCGGATCCACGCATGACAGAGCACCCCGGTATGGAAAGCATGGCGGGCGGCGGGCTGTACTTCGAAGTCGCAGCCGTGGTCACCACCTTCCTGCTGCTGGGCCGCTATCTTGAAGCGAACGCCAAAGCCAAGGCAGGCAACGCCCTCAAAGCCCTGCTCAATCTGGGCGCCAAGGATGCAACCATCCTGCTGGATGGCGTGGAGAAGAAGGTCCCCGCCGACCAGCTCCTGGTGGACGATGTGTTCGTTGTTCGTCCCGGTGAGAAGATCGCCACCGATGGCGTGGTGCTCGATGGCGCATCAGCTGTCGACGCATCCCTGGTGACTGGAGAATCCGTCCCTGTCGACGTGGGAACAGGCAGCACCGTAACGGGTGCCACCATCAACACCTCCGGGCGATTGCTGGTCCGGGCCACTCGTGTCGGTTCCGACACCACCCTGGCCCAGATGGGACGCCTGGTCAGCGAAGCCCAGACCGGCAAAGCTCCCATCGCCCGGCTCGCGGACAGGATCAGTTCGGTCTTCGTTCCCATCGTGCTGGTCCTCGCCGTTGTCACTTTCCTGCTTTGGCTGTTCTTTTCCGGGGATCTCAACGCTGCCTTCACGGCGGCCGTTGCAGTCCTGGTGATCGCCTGCCCCTGCGCCTTGGGCCTGGCGACCCCGGTTGGCCTGCTGACAGGAACTGGCCGTGGTGCCCAGCTGGGTATCCTCATCAAGGGTCCGCAAGTACTCGAAGACACCCGGCACGTGGACACCATCCTGCTGGACAAGACGGGCACGGTGACCAGCGGCAAGCTTGCCGTAGCTCACACGGCCGCCCTCAACGGGCACTCCCCCGCCACCGTCCTGACCTTGGCCGGCGCCGTCGAGTCCGCATCGGAACACCCGATCGCCCACGCCATAGCGGCAGCGGCGAAAGAAGCAACGCCCGACGCCGGCACACTGCCTGCCGTTGAAGGCTTCAGTTCAGCGCCGGGCGGCGGAGTTCGGGGCAGCGTCACGTTGGACGGCAGCCCGAAGACCGTCGTCGTGGGCCGTTCGGGGTGGTTGGAGGAAAACGGAATCTCCCTCGAAAGCGAACACCGCGATGTCCTCGCTGCCCGGGAGAATGGGGGTGCCACCGCTATCTGGGTGGCTGTCGATGGCGCACCAGCGGGCATTGTGAGCCTTCGGGACACCATCAAACCCGGCTCCGCGGCGGCGATCGCAAAACTGAAGGACCTCGGGATCCGTCCCATCCTGCTGACCGGAGACAATGCCGCTGTAGCTGCCCAAGTGGCTGCCGCCGTCGGGATTGCCCCGGAAGATGTGTTCGCCGGGGTGCTGCCGGAAGGCAAAGTTGACGCCGTCCGGAAGCTTCAGGAATCAGGATCCACGGTGGCCATGGCCGGTGACGGCGTCAATGACGCCGCGGCCTTGGCGCAGTCGGATCTGGGAATCGCGATGGGTTCGGGTACAGACGTTGCCATCGAGGCGTCCGACCTCACTGTGATGGGCAGCGACCTGGGTCAGCTGGTGCAGGCGATCGAACTGTCCCGGAAGACGCTCTCCACCATCAAAACCAACCTGTTCTGGGCGTTCTTCTACAACGCGATCGGTATTCCCGTAGCTGCCCTTGGGCTGCTGAACCCGATGATCGCGGGCGCGGCGATGGCGGCCAGCTCAGTGCTGGTGGTGGCCAACTCGCTGAGGCTGCGCTCGTTCGGTAAGTAGCAGCGCAGGGAGAAGGCCCGGGCTACGCGGTTCCGAAGCGGACTGCGGCCCGGGCCCTCGCCTTGGCTGCTTCCTCGTCACGGTTCTTCGCAGGGCCGTGGCTCACCAACGAGTCCAGGAGATGCTGCGTAATGTGCGCGATCTCGTGGACGGCCTCGGCGAAAGCTTCCTCGTTGGCCTTCGAGGGCTTGGTGGATCCGCTGATCTTGCGCACATATTGGAGGGCTGCGGCCTCCACTTCCTCGCTGGTCGCATGCGGTTCGAAGTTATGCAAAGTCCTGATATTCCGGCACATAGGCCCATGCTAACCATGGGCAGTGCTGCATGGGGAGGGGTGCCCATCGACGCGTTTGCGATTCCCGGGATAGGTTTTAGCTATTGGATCTTCCGGATGAGCCGGAGGCCGCTGGGGATGCCGAAGAGCTCGGGTCCGAACAAATGAAGGAGAATCTCATGGCTATTTGGGGTGCAGATGTTGATCAGCTTCGTCAGCTCGGTAACAAGCTGAAGGCAGGTGCCGAGCACATCGAGCAGCAGCGTTCGCAGCTGAAGGGTGCCCTTGACGGCACCGACTGGAAGGGCCCGGACGCTGACAAGTTCCGCGGCGAGTGGGACAGCCAGCACGCTTCCAACCTGAAGAAGGTTGCCGATGCTCTTCGTGAAGCCGGCGACCGCGCTCAGAAGAACGCTGAGCAGCAGCAGCAGGCTTCCAACTAGGACAGTTGGGAAAATGCCCGGACGCACATGCGTCCGGGCATTTTTGCGTTCACTTCGAAACCTCGATTATCGGCCTTCGGCGACCGGCCCTGAAGGGACAGGTTCGACGTCGTTCGGATGATCCAAAGCCCGGGCCCCAGCGGCCCGGCGGTCTCCGCGCAGTTCATCCACCCGGACCAGGACCACGCCGCCCACAATCAGAAGACCGCCCAGAAGCTGGATCGGACCAGGGAGTTCGCCCAGCAGCAGCCAAGCCCAGATCACAGCGAACAGCACTTCGGTCAAGGAGACGAACGAGGCCACCTTCGAGCCCAGGCTACGTGCGGCCATGATTCCGGAGACGTATGCGAGCACAGTTGCGAGGATGATCAGGCCGACGGCGGACACCCACCATGGCACGGTCCACGGACCCAGCGTTGTGTCTGCGGTACTGAACGTCATGGGAAGCAAGCCCAACCCGCCCACGAGCCACATCACCACGGCACCCACCAGCAAGCCACCCGAGGCCAGCACCAACGGAGGAAGCGTGTCGTTCTCCTTGGCCGTGATGAAGAAGTAGATCACCAGGCACACCGCGGCCGCCATACCCCAAAGGACGCCCACAAAGTCCACCTTCACGGCACCGGTCAAATCGAGCACCAGCACCAGACCGCCGAGAGAAAGCAGCGCACCGGCGGCGGTCAGGGCGCGCGGTTTCCGGCGGGTGGAGATCCACAGCCACAGGACGATCATCACCGGAGCCAGGTACTCGAGCAGCAGGGCGACGCCGACGGACAAGCGGGCTACCGCGTTGAAATAGAAAAGCTGGCAGCCGGCCACTCCGATGAGGCCGAAAAGCAGGATGGTGAGCCAGTTTTCCTTGAGTTGGTGCCAGCGTCCGCGTAGAACCACGACGGCGGGAACCGCCAGGATCAGCGCGGCACCTGTGAGGCGCACGGTGACTGCGGCGCCGGGTGACCAGCCGGTTTCCAGCATTGATTTGGCGAAGGAGCCTGAGGTGCCGAACACGGCTGAAGAAAAGAGTGCGATGCCGAGTCCTGATGCCAGGAAATTCTTTGCATCAGCCTTCGTCATTGGAGCTGACACAGCAGCCTCCTGTCAGGAGTAAAGTGGGCTTATGGTCATGACAGTACTCCCCGAACATGTAAGGAGTCAAAGTGCTTTTTGCGCCTGACACCGTGGTTGCCCTCCGCAGCGTGGTCAACCTGATCAATACGGCCGCCAATGGGCAGGAACTGCTGACCTCCCTTGATGACCTCAACGCGTTTCTGGACGCCGAGGAATTCACTGGTTCACGCGTCAATTCTTCGGATGAGCTGAACAGCATCAAGCGTCTTCGTGGCCAGCTCGCAACACTCTGGAGCTCCGACGAAGACACGGCAGCCAAGTCCGTCAACAAACTGCTCGTCGACGCAAAGGCGCTCCCGCAGCTGGTAAAACACGACCACTGGGACTGGCACCTTCACGCAACTACCCCTGAGGCGCCGCTGGCAGACCGCATGGGCACCGAAGCTGCGATGGCGATCATCGACGTGATCCGCAGCAAAGAGATGGAACGCATGCGGGTATGTGCCGCGGATGACTGTGACGCTGTGGTCCTGGACCTCAGCCGGAACCGCTCAAAGCTGTACTGCGACACCGGCAACTGCGCGAACCGAACCCACGTCGCGGCTTACCGGGCGAGGAAGGCCGCGGAAGGCGAGTAAGCGGGGCAGCGCCCACCAAAAAGCGCTCCCCCAACCAAAGTGGGGAAGCGCTGGAAGGTTAGCGGCCGGCGTCGGGCGTTTCAGTCCCGTCAGGCGACTCCGGAGCCGCCGATCCGCCGTGCGGACGCTTGGAGCTGAGGTTGACCCCCGAACCCTTGCCGAGGTGGTCGGCGTTTTCTTTGTAGCTCATGGACAGCATGGCTGCCACGACGAGGCTCACGATGAAGGCGATGCCTGCGCCGGTGAAGGCGAGGTCGAACCGGGGAGTCCGCGCGCTGCCGCCTGAAGCGAAGATCAGCACGGCAAAGAAAGCCAGCACTGCGAAGAACGCGGAGAACATGAGCGGTCCCTTGACCGAGGTCCGCATCTTGCGCGGTTCTCCTGGTGTCTGGTCTGCCACGGTCATTCCTCCAATGATGGCGGAACGCGTCCGCCGGTCTGCAAAAGTTCTACAACGAGTAGAACGTCCAACTACTAGTTTACGGCCTCCGGAGAAGCGCCGGGCGCAGAGGTCCTGGCATCGGTTCGGGCATCATGCCGGAGCGACAAGCCGGAGAGCATCCACAGAACCCCGGAGAGAATCGCGCCACCGCCGGAAACACCCAAAAGGGCGTGCGCGCCCAGCGAAGTGAAGAATGGCAACGCGATGGCCGTACCCACCGAGATGATCCCCGAGATAAGCCAGTCGCGGGCCAGGGAATCGCGCTTTTTGAGGCCTTTCATGAACTCCAGGAGCCCGAGCACCAGCAGCGCGAGCATGGCGGAAAGGGCCACCCCTTCATCGGACTGCGTGACCAAAGCGGCCACGCCGCCCGAGGCCACCACCACGGCCACGGCCGTAGGCAGCGCACGGGACATCCACACTGCCGCCGCTGTTCCCAGCAGATACAGGCCGACGGCCCACGCAAGCACGTGCACCGACGGCGAACTCCAGAAGATCGTCACCAGGCCGAACACCACCGCAACCGTCGCGCGGATGAGCACTGGTTTCCACGGCCCCGCCGGAAGGGCAGACGGGGTTTGGGCAGGAGTCGCTGGAAGAGTCACCCGTCCAGTTTAGTGCGAACCCAGCACCATCCACCGATCGGTCCGCGCCCGCAGCCCCAGCGTCACCGCCCGCGCCAGCATGTAGCCCAACGCGAACGCGGCCCACAGCCACAGGAGCCCCGCTTCGCCGTCGGGCCTTAATTGGTGGACAGCCACCAGCAGCGGCAAGTAGACCGCCAGATTGACGACGCCGGCAATCGCCAGATAGCGCGCGTCGCCAGCGCCGATGAGGACACCGTCCAGGACGAAGACGTACCCGGCAATGGGCTGCCCCACCGCAAGTACCCAAAGCGCCACAGTCAGGGCCGAGCGGACACCGGAGTCGGAGGTGAAGATATACCCGGCCCAGGGAGCCGCGACGGCCAGCACCGCTCCCGTGATCACGCCGAATCCCAGACCCCATCGGATCATGGTGCGCGTCAGTTCGCGGGCCTTGGCGGCGTGGCGGGCCCCCAGCTCCTTGCCGATCAACGCCTGCGCCGCGATGGCCAAGGCATCCAAGGCAAAGGCAAGGAAGGAGAAAATGGTCATGGCCAACTGATGCGCCGCGAGGTTGACCGCGCCTTGTGCCGTCACCACCAGTACCGTTGCCAGGATTGCCAGGCGGAGGCTCAGCGTGCGGAGCATGAGCCAGGAACCGACCTTGGTCATGGCCCGGATGCCATGCCAGTCGGGCTTCAGGGAAACGCCGTGCTGCCGCGCGTTGCGGCCCACCATCACCAGATACACCGCCGCCATGGCCCACTGGGCGATGCTCGTGCCGATGGCGGAGCCCGCTACGGACAGGTTCATGCCGTACACCAGGAACCAGTTGAGGGCTATGTTGAGCGCGAAACCGGCCGTCGCCACTAGTAGGGGGGTGCGTGTGTCCTGCAATCCGCGGAGGACACCAGTGCCCGCGAAGACCAGGAGCATCGCCGCCAGACCGGGCATGGACCAGCGGAGGTAGTCGACGGCAAAGCCCTGCACATCACCGGTCGCGCCCATGAGGCCAACAAGGGGTTCAGCTGCAACAAAGCCGACCACAGCGAGCAGCAGCCCCAACAACAATGCCAGCCACACGCCGTCGCGCCCTGCCGCCAAAGCCTTGCCCAGCTTCCCGTCGCCGATCGCGCGGGCGACTGCCGGCGTCGTCGAATATGCAAGGAAGACCATAAGTCCGACGGCTGTGTGCAGGATGGTGGACGCCAGGCCGACACCGGCCAAATGGTCCACCCCCAAATGCCCCACGATCGCGGAGTCGGCCAGGAGGAAGAGCGGCTCGGCAATCAGCGCGCCGAAAGCAGGTACGGCGAGGCGAAGGATTTCGCGCGCGTTCGAGCGGGCGGGAGCGATTGTGGTTTGAGGCACTAAACAAGCCTAGTCTGCCGGGGGCCGGGTACATTTGGGCCGTGTCATATGAGCATCCCGTCACTGTTTCCGTCGCCCGAACCATCCTCCCGGGCTACACCCGCCAAGCCAACGCGTGGGCCCACGCCGGGCAGGAACTCGCACGCGAGTGGCCCGGCTACCTGGGATCGGGCTGGGTCCGCAACGGCGTCGACTCCACCGAATGGCACATGCTCTACCGCTTCGCCGACGCTGAGTCGCTGCAGGCATGGGAGGACTCCGAGGAGAGGCGCTGGTGGATCGACAGTGCCAGGGACATGATGGAGACAACCCGCGTGGAACGACACACGGGCATCGAAGGATGGTTTTCGCAGCCCGGGGACGTCTCGGTCGTGGTCCCTGAGACCGTGGTCCCGCCGCGCTGGAAGCAGGCCATCAGCATCTTCCTGCCGTTCTTCCCGCTTAGCCTGTTGGCCAATTTCCTCCTGCACCCGGTGACGCAGAACTGGCCGCTGGTGTTTGCGGTGCTGCTCAACATCGTCATCCTGACTCCCCTGATGACGTACATTTTCCTTCCGGTGACAACCCGGCTGCTTCAGCCGTGGCTCCAGGCGAAACCTCGTAAGTAGCTGGGAATTACTTGGATGCGCGCTGTGATTAGTTGACACTTCAACTAATCACCTGCAAGGGTTGAAGCATGAACAAGTCCAGCTTGACCACCACAGCCCTGACCATCCTGCGCGTCATTGCAGGATTTCTCTTCGCCGCGCACGGTTGGCAGAAGTTCAACGAATTCACCATCGCCGGAACCCAGGCGTCCTTCACGCAAATGGGCGTTCCGGGCGCTTCCGTCGTAGCCCCGATCGTCGCAACCCTGGAACTTGTGGGCGGCATCGCCCTGATCCTCGGACTCCTGACCCGCGTTTTCGCAGCACTCCTTGCCGTTGACATGCTGGGGGCCCTGTTCCTGGTGCACGCCCCGGCCGGCATCTTTGTAGGTAACGGCGGATACGAGCTGGTGCTGCTCTTCGCCGGTGCGGCCCTTGCCCTGGCATTGGCTGGCGCGGGTCGCCTCTCCGCGGATGCAGCGCTCTTTGGTCGATCCGGTTCGAAGCTCCGCGTCCTGGCGTAGGCCCCTCTGGCCCTCTCTCACATCCCACCCCCTTCACCCGGACGCTCTATCACTCCCCTGGCGGAAGTGATAGAGCGTCGGCGTTTAAAGGGTGGGATGTGAGAGAGGGCCCAGGGCGTGCAGGCGCACCCGAAGGCTGCCGTCCGTCCCCACGATAACGGCGACGTCGGCCAGTGAGGTGACGACGGCGTCGGCATGGGGTTGGAGCTCCGCCGTCGTCGCAGTACCCGGAAGGCCGACCGTCAGGCAGCCTGCACTGCGGGCTGAACGCAAGCCGGCGACGGTGTCTTCAAAAGCAACAGGCGGCACGCCGTCCCGCGCCCAACGCGTACCGGCACGGTAAGGCTCGGGGTCGGGCTTGCCGCGCGTAACGTCGTCACCCGTTATCAGCAGTGCGGGGGCCGTAATCCCCCCGGCAGCCAACCGTGCTTGGGCTACCAGGCGTGCGGCAGAGGTCACCACCGCACACCGGTCGCCGGGAACTGCAGCCAACAACTCAAGCGCCCCAGGCAGCGGTGTTACCGGGGCCCGGGGGTTCTGCTCAATTTCGCTGAGCCGGAGGAGGGCAGCAGCTATCCGTTCTTCAGGTACGAATGACGCAGCCAAGTCCCGCGACGTGCGTCCGTGAAACGACTCCCCGTCAGGAATGGTCACCCCTTCCTCTACCGCCCATTCGTGCCACGCCTGCTCCACCGCCGCGATGGAGTCCAGGAGCGTTCCATCCATATCGAAGAGAAACTCGCTGACTTCCCATTCGATGGCCCTTTTGTTGTCAATCCGGTTCAAAGCGATCGTCCTGCTACCGCTTTGTCTGCGGGACGGGGATGACCATGGTTTTGATCGCCATAGGGTCCTTCTTTGCCTTCATCAGGGACTCTTCAACGTCCTCCAACCCATAGCGCCCCGTGACGATGCCTTCCACATCCACAGCTCCCGAGGCCAACAGCGCAATTGCCGTGGGCCACGTATTCACATACCGAAACGTCCCGGTCAAAGTGATCTCGCGGTGCTGGATCATGGCGATGGGAACATTCAGTTCATCCCCTCCCATCCCCACCAGACATGCGGTCCCACCCCGTTTGACGGCGGGGAAGGCGGGCAAGATCGCCCGAGCGTTGCCGGAAGCATCAATGTAAACGTCAAAATACTCTGCATAGTCGTCCAAACCGCTCGTGGTGGGGTCAAGTGCCAAGTCCGCCCCGTGGGCCACGGCAAAGTCCCGACGGTGCGCGATCGGGTCGCTGATGACTACCTCACTGGCACCCAACGCCTTGGCGACCTGGACATTCATGACCCCAATCGGCCCCGCACCAGTGATGAGAACTTTGTCTCCGGCCTTCACACCTGCCCGCCGGCCTGCGTGGACGGCCACGGACAGTGGTTCGAGAAGGGCTGCTTGCTCGTCGGAGATTTCCTCAGGAACGGCATGCGCAAAGTCGTCGTCGACAATTACGTACTCCGCGAAGGAGCCGTCAACGGGCCAAGCCCCGTAAAACAAGATGTCCCGGCACAGGTGATAGCGGCCCGTCTTGCAGTAATCGCACTTCCGGCAAGGAGTCTGCGGTTCAACCGCCACCCGTGTTCCTACACGGCTGCTGTCGACGCCAGGCCCGACGGCGACAATCTCACCGGCCGTTTCGTGCCCCAGCACGATGGGACCTTCGACGACTATGTCGCCGATTGAACCAGTTTCGTAAAAATGGGTATCCGAACCGCAGACCCCCACCGCCGTCACGCGGACAAGCACCTGGCCCGGTTGCGGCTCCGGAACTGCGACTTCCTGAAGTTCTATGGTCTTGGGCGAGGTCAGGACGCTGGCGCGCATGGTTGCAGGGATTGACATGTTTATGTCCTTTCGAGGTGGGGTGTGGTCAGCCCTTGACCGTGCCGGCAGTGAGACCACCGACGATCCAGCGCAAGGAGAAGAGAGCAAAGAGGATTCCAGGGACCATGGAGACGACTGTGGCCGCCGCCATCGGACCCCAGTCAATGGACTGGTAGGCGATGTACTGCTGAATGCCCGTGGTGACTACCTGGGTGTTTTTGCCGCTCAGAACAAGTGGCAAGGTGTAGCTGTTCCACGCCCAGATGAAGGAAAGCATCAAGCTGGCACCCAGACCCGGTGCGATCAACCGGAACAACACGTGCCGGAACGCCGTCCAGCGGCTTCCCCCGTCCATGGCAACCGCTTCTTCCAGTTCGACAGGGAGATCTTCGATGAAGGAGCGCAGCATCCACACGAGCATCGGCAGCGTCACCAGCTGGTAAGCCAGGATCAGGCCCAGATAGTTGTCGTACAAACCGATCTTCTGGAAGATCAGGTACAGCGGAAGGATGATCAGCAGCTCCGGAGCAAAGCGGAGGGACAGGATGCTGAACGCGATGTTCTCCCGGCCCCGGAACTTGAAGCGCGCCAGGGCGTAGGCAGTCGGCAGGCCAATGAGCAGGGTCAGCACCAGCGAGCCCAGCGTCACTATCAGGGAGTTCACGAACGGCGTCATGAACGCGCTGCCACTGAGCACCTTCACGTAGTTGTCCAAAGTTGGAGAGAACAGGAACTTCGGCGGATAGACCACGATGTCGCCCGGCATTTTGAAGGACATCATCAAAATCCAGGCAATCGGCGCCAATGCGAACACGGTCCAGAGTGTCAGGACGGCGATGGCCGCTGCGCGTCGGAGCTTCCTTGACCTTTCCCGGCGGGAGGTGGCAGGCGCCGGCGGAGTCCTTCGGGTGCTTACCGCAGGCTCGACAACTGTGCTGCTCATGAAAATGCCTCCTTACGACGGGCCTTGAGCAGGAAAAAGGAGATGAGGTAGCAAAGAAGCCAGAGGACAATCAAAGCTGCCATCGCTGCACCGAAGTTCAGGTTGCGAATGCCATCCAGGTAGGCCATGACATGCAGATTGGTGGTCGCATCCACAGGTCCGCCCTTGGTGGTGGTGTAGATAATGTCGAACATCTTCAGCGAGTCGATGCCCCTGAATGTGATGATGACTACCAGGACGGGCATGAGCATCGGCAACGTCACCGACAAGAAGTTTCGAACCGGCCCCGCGCCATCCATGGCGGCAGCCTCACTGAGTTCCTTGGGGACGCTCTTGAGACCTGCTTGCGCCAATAGCACCACGAACGGCGTGAAGATCCAGACGTCGATGAGGACAACAGACCAGAGGGCGCTGTCCGGTCCGTTCAGCCAGAGCAACTTCTGGGACCCCACTGCCTCCAGCAACCAGTTCACAACACCGTTTTCGGTCAGCATGACCTTCCACATGAGAGCCGCGACCACCGGAGGCAGCAGCAACGGGAGGACTATCAGCAGCCGAAAAGAGTTTCCAATCCGGCCCACGTAGTTAAGGAGCATCGCCAGGCCTATCCCGAACAAGCATTCAAGCACCACGACGACGACCGCGTAGCCGAGTGTGATGCCGATTGCATGCAGGCCCTCCCCGCTTGAGAAGAGATTGAGGAAGTTCTCTCCCCAGTTGGGCACGGGCGCGCCCCGGTTGAGCCGGTACGAGGTGAACGACCACCACGCCCCGGTGAGGAACGGGTAGAGAATCGCCACCAGCAGCGCCAGGGCGGGTAAGAGTAATAGGTAGGGAAGAGAAGGTTTGTGTTTCATGGGTTCCCTTGGTTGATGCAACTCTGCCCTGCGGCCGGCGCGGCAGTACGCCTCCAAGGACCGCGGGAAGTGTCGGCAGGGTTACTTGATAACGGCGTCGATCTTCTTTGCGGCGTCATTGAGGGCGTCCTCGACGGACGCCTGGCCCAAGATGGCGGACTGGATTGCGGTGGCCCAGATGTCGCCTGCGTTCGTCCAACTGGCCGACGGCGAATACGGCCAGGACGCGTACTTCGAGAGGATTTCAGTCCACGTCTTGTTGTAGTCGCCCCAGCCGGCGGTGGCTTGGACCATCTCCGGGCTGTTGGCCACCGACATACGGGTTGGATTCATGTTTCCTGCTGCGATGGCGGAGGTCAGGAGTTCCTTGGAGGTAGCCCATTGCATGAACTGCCAGGCTGCCCCTTTGTTTTTCGACGACGAGTTCATTCCCAGCGACCAGAGCCACATGCTGGAGGAGCGGCCTTTGGGACCCTCGGGCGGCAGGGCGTAGCCCACCTTGCCGGCGATCGCGCTTCCCTTTTTCTCAAAATCCGGAGCCATGTGGTCGGCGTCGATGTAGAACGCCGAAGTACCCGCCAGGAAGTCCTGCTGTGCCTCGTACCAGGTGTAGGTGCTGGCCGCCTTGGGCGCCGTCTTCATCAGCTCCACCCACTTGCTGGTCGCTTCAATGCCCTCGGGAGAGTTGACGGTGGCTTTTCCATCGGTGATGTCCTTGACGCCGTAGGCTCCGGCGAAGGTGGAGAAGGGGTTCAGCGTGGGGTAGGTCTTGTCGCCGCGGCTGACGAAGCCGGAGATCTTCTTCCCACCGAAGTCGATCCCGTTGAGCTTCTGCGCTGCGGCGATGAGCTGGTCGATGGTTTGCGGTACTTCGACGTTGTTGGCTTCAAGAATGTCCTTGCGATAGAAGAGCGCGTAGCCTTCCTCGTTCGCCGGGATCGCCCACAGACCGCCTTTGCCTGCACCTCCGAAGTTGGTCTTATCCCAACGCTCAGCGCTCAACAAAGCTGGAAAGAAGTCGTTGATGTCGTAGTCAGGAGCAGTGTGCTTGGAGTTGTCCACCCAGGGCTGCAGGTCCTCGATCCAACCGGCGGCTGCGTACTGGTAGTTCATGGGCTGGGACGTCATGAAGACGTCGTAGGCACCGGAGCCCGACTGGAGTTCAGTCAGGATCTTCACCATGTAGTCGGATTCACTGAGGGTTTCAAGGTTCACCTTGATTCCGGTCTTCGTCTCAAAGTCACTCAGCTGCGGCTTGATCGCTGCAGAGAGCGGGTGCTCGCTCATCAAGAGATTGAGGCTTTTTCCTTCGAAGTTCCGCCAGCCGAATGAATCGACATCGGCTGTGGAATCCGCTCCGCCTCCAGGCGAGCAGGCGGCGAGAGTAGCCGTAGCGGCTACTGCAGTCACTGCCATTTGCATCACGGTGCGACGGCTTGGGCGGAAACGCTGAACTTCCATCATCTACTCCTTGGACTCGCGGCAACCCTGCGGCGTCGGTGCCACTGGGTGTAGATGAAAGACTAATGAGAGCGCTCACAACCTGGTCTATGATGCTCAGGTGAGCAAGGAATTGAGCATGGAAGAGCAGCTGCGCCACGTTTACGCGGCCATGCAGCACCTGAAATTCGGCCGGCCAACAGTGGACATAGCCGAGGAATTGGGGATTTCCCGTTTTGCCGTTGGTCGGATGGTGAAGTACGCCCGGGAGCAGGGGCTGGTGGAAGTCACCCCACGACTCCCCGACCCCATTGACGCCACCCTTTCCAAGGCGCTGGCCTCTTCCTATGGCTTGGAATCGGCCATTGTCTGCATCCCGGCAGCTGAGGGTGACAAGGCCGCCCGCGCCGCTATCGCCGCCGTCGCGTCGAAGCTCCTCTCTGACCTCATCGAAGAAGATGACATCTTGGGGCTCGGGCCGGGCCGGACCATCCTGGAGACCTGCGCGCGGATACAAACCGCACCAAATTGCGACTTGGTGCAGCTAACGGGCGTCGCATCGACGGACGATGACAATCTGGAGGTCATCATGGAGTTGCGCCGAGTGGCCCAAGGACGGATGTTTCCGCTTCATTCGCCCGTCATAGCGACTGATCCCGTCGCGGCGCAGGTCATCCGGAGCCAGCCCGGGGTTCGTCAGGCTTTGAAACGGATGGACTTACTGGATAAAGCCGTTTTCACCGTGGGTGGGTGGCCCCACAGTTCGCTCCTGGCCAGCCTTCTGGACGAGACGGGCGAGCTCGGCCCACTGATCGAACAGGGCGTCGCGGCAGAAATCGGAACCACCCTCCTGGACACCCATGGCAAGGAGCTTCACCTTCTTGACGGCCGCATGATCGGCATCACCACACAGCAACTGGCTTCCGTACCGCTCAAAGTGGCCCTAGGAGGCGGGCCCGGCAAGAAACGAGCTGTGATCGCGGCCCTGAAATCAGGACTGGTGGATACCCTGGTCACCGACGTGGACACCGCCAAGGCTGCACTGGCGGCCGTCAAGAAGTGAGGCAGGAACTAACCAGTCACACCGGTGAGTTCGTTCGGGGTGTGCTCAAGCTTCGCCGACTTGGCCACTTTGCCCGCTTTCAGGTCCACAGCGTGAAGTGACTGCGTCGCGGGTTCGGTGACATACGCCGTCGAGCCCTGGACGAAAAGGGTGGGCCGAGGGTCCTGCCACGTGGCCGATTCCTCCCAGGGCGCCACTACCGGAATGGTTGCCGTGACCGCGCCGGAGAGTGGATCGATCACCCGGAGGCCGCCATCGGTGCCGAGTACCAGTGCTTCGCCTGCGGGGCCGCGGCCCAGCGAGCGGAACGAATAGCTGGTGCCGATGTCCACGAGCTGCAGGGCGGCCGTTTCGGTGTTGACCAACGAGATCCGCGTGGGCCGTTCAGGCTTGGCGGCCTTGTCCACCTTGTAGTCGCCCAGGATTACGGGCGATTTTTCCGACCCGGCCTGGTTACCCAGGCGGCCGTAGGCGTCGGGGCTGGCTACCTTGGTGATGGCGCCGTCCTTGTAGATAAGCATGCCGTTCTCGCAGCCGACCACCACGGCTTCACCGGCAGCGACCGCCTCACCGTGGACACCAGGGCAGTCCTCGTTGCGGAGGATTTCCTGGCGGTCCTGGCCCTTCCCCGCAGAGAGCACGGCGATCCCCGACCGGCTTTCCTCGTTGCCGAGCGTCACCAGCAGCTTGCCGTCTTCCAGTTCCACCGCCACGCCGTGATGTGCTTCGGGTGTGGTGTAGACATCGGTGGCGGGCAACTTTCCGTCTTCCACGGCGGCACCCAGAGCGGAACTTTTGAAGCTCTCCACCTTGCCGGATCCGTCGCTGAACAGCACGGTCTTGCCGGCGTGCAGCACCACGTGGCCAGCCTTGTCGGCTTCGAAGGCAAAATCGGTCAGCGCGGGCTCGGCGACGTAGTGGTGGCTGTGGTCCCCGTGCGGTTCCGACCAGGCTCCTGCGTCGAAGAGGCGGAAGGCGTCGCCGGTGGAGACGAATACATGCCGACCATCGCCAGCGGGGTTGAGGCGGTTGAAGCCCGGCAGTCCGGCGCCCCCCACTTCGGCGAGGGAGGCGGCGTCGAGGACTCCTATGCCGCCGTCGTGCGTGTAAACCAAGCGGGGCGTCGGCGCGCCAGCCTCTTTAGGGCTGGGCTTCGAAGCGGACGACGGCGACGCGTCGCTCGCGCTGCCGGCAGAACCGCCGGGTGCGGCGCAGGCGGTAAGGAGAAGGGCGGAAAGCCCGACGGCGGCAAGCGGCGTTGCGCGAAGGCGACGCTTTCGGGCGGGCAAGGTGACAGGGATTGTGTGATGATGCATGCGTTAAATGATATTGATTCTCATTTAGAGAGCAAATGCCGCTGTTCGGGTACTCAGCGGCGCAGTCTTAGTCACGTAACAGAAACACGGCGCCAGTAAACTTCGAGCATGAGCGAGTCCCCCTCGAATTCCGTGACCCTCCGCTTCCTTGCAGCCCCCATGGACGTGGGCCACAGCGGATCCGTTGACGCCGGCACCGTCCTGGAGTGGGTCGACAAAGCCGCCTATGCAGCGGCCGTGGGATGGGCCAAGTCCTATTGCGTCACGGCCTACGTGGGCAACATCCACTTCACTGATCCCGTGAACAGCGGCGACATGGTGGAGGTAACATCCACCATCGTCTATACCGGCCGCTCCTCCATGCACATCCACACAGTGGTCAGCTCCCACGACCCCAAGGGCGGCCCCGAGACGATGCACAGCCAGTGCATGGTGATCTTTGTTGCCGTCGGGCCCGACGGGAAGCCGATCCCTGTCCCCCAGTTCGAGCCCTCCACGCCTGCTGAGATCGAGGCCCGCGATCACGCCCTGGCACGCATCGAAGTCCGTGAGCAGATCGTCAATGCGATGAACGCGCAGGAATATACCGACGCCGGGACCGCCGAGCGCGTCACACTGCGGTTCATGGCGTCCCCCACTGATGTGAACTGGGGCGGCAAAGTCCACGGTGGCATCGTGATGAAGTGGATCGACGAGGCCGCGTACGTTTGCGCCTCGCGCTACTGCGGCAAGGACACCGTCGCGGTGTTTTCCGGGGGCGTTCGTTTTTACCGGCCGCTGTTGATCGGTCATGTGGTGGAAGTCGAAGCCCGGCTGGTGTACACCGGCGCGAAGGGCATGCACATCGCGGTCCACGTTCGCTCAGGCGATCCCAAGACCCGCGAGATGAACCTGACCACGTACTGCCTCACTGTGATGGTGGCGCGCGACGAAACCGGTACGGCCGTGCCGATTCCGGAGTGGGTTCCCGTGTCTGATGAAGACAAGAAGCTGCACGCACATGCCCGCGAACTACTTGAAATCCGGGGACGGGCGCCCGGCAACCGACTGCCGGATCACTTGCTGAAGGCGGCCGGGCGGTAGTCGCCTTGGGCCGCGCTGGCTAGCGGGGCGCCAGCACGCAGAAGTCATTTCCCTCAGGGTCCCTAAGACATTTCCACGGGACATCCCCTTGGCCAACGTCGGCGTCATGGGCCCCAAGGGAGTGCAGCCGGGACACCTCGGCGGCTTGATCGTCGCCGGGGTAGGGCATCACGTCGAGGTGGATACGGCTCTGTAGAGCGTCCGGGTCCGAGGTTTTGAGGAGCTCGAGGTAGGGGCCCACGCCTTTGGACGACCTCAACCTCGCATGCTCATCGTTGACCTCGTGCAAGGTCCAGTCCATGGCCTCACTCCAGAAATCGGCCATGGCCCTGGGATTGTCGCAGTTGACTACCACCGTGGCGATGGGACCCGCGTCCTGGTAGATCGGCCGTGGCTCGAGGACACAGAACAAGTTGCCTTCAGGATCAGCCATCACCACCCACGGCACGTCTCCCTGGCCGATGTCGGCGAGCGTCGCTCCGAGTCCCTTCAGACGCTCGACAAGCTCGCGCTGGTGGGCGGCAGAGGTGGTGGCAAGGTCCAGGTGGACACGGTACTTCACCGTCTCAGGGTCCGGAACAGTGACCACGTCCACGCACACGGCCGTGGGGTCGGGCCACGTGAAACCAAGTGGTTCCACATTGGTGACGCCGGGTCCCTCGCTGGAAACACCCCAGCCGAGGGCGTCAGCCCAGAATTGCCCGAGGGCCGAATCATCCCGGGCCTTGAAATTCACTTGAACCAAACGCAGTGCCATGGTTCACACCCCCAATATGCTGGCAGATTCTTGATCTGTGGCTTCAGAGACAACGCTTCTGAAGTCGAGCATAGGGCATGCGAGAGCGACATCCGGATGACGGCCCGGGAGACCCTCAGGAAACGTGCCACCAGACCTTTCTACAAACCTTCGGCGCGGTGCCGTACTCAGTCGCGCTTACCAGACCCGGTCACAGTTCCCTGCTCAAGTGCGGCGGTAATTGCTTCTGGAGATGGCAGAGCTGCCCTCTCTTCCGGCGGAAGAGAATCGTACGTGTAGGAGCTCACGGCGACCGGCTGGGATGAACCGTCGAGCGCGTACCTCACTGTCGGCTCATGCTTGGAGCCGCAAACCAGAATTCCGACTGTGGGGGCCATGCCCGGGAACTTCACTAAGTCGTTGACAGCAGCCACGTAAAAATTCAGCTGCCCGAGGTGTTCGGGTCTGAACCTGCCGGACTTCAGCTCCACGACCACAAAGCGGTTGGTCGGCACGTGAACCAGGAGAAGGTCGATGTAAAAGTCCTCACCGTGGGCATCGAGATGGAATTGCCGGCCATAAAAGGCAAATCCCAGGCCAAACTCGGCGAGCGTCTGAGACATCCGCTGGGTCATCGCCTCCTCCATGGCCAACTCCTCGACCTCCTTCGTCAGCCCCAGGAAGTCGAAAACCAAAGGATCCTTGGCCACACTTCGCGCCAATGCTGCTCCATCTTCGGAAAGACGTTCTTTGAGGTTGTTTGGCGCTGCACCCGCTCTGCGGTGCAGTCCAGTCGTTATCTGGTGCTCGAGGACTTCAAGCTTCCAATTGAGCTCGCGTGCGTGTTCCGCATACCAGTTGCGGATCTCAGGGTCCTTCAGCTTAAGCAGTTCAATGATGTGTCCCCACGGCAGCCCGCCGACCCGCGCCCGGTCGCCAGGGTCGGACAGATCCCAGGCCGCTGCGAACCCTCGCATGTAAAAGAGATTGGAGCGCGAGAAGCCGCGCATGTGCGGAAATGCTGCTTTAAGATCCACTGCCAGCCGCTGGAGAATCTTGGCACCCCACGGCTGAGCTGCCTGCCGTTCCAGGATTGCGGAACCGATCTCCCAATACATCTGGACCATGGCATTGCTCGCGGCCTGCTGCGCGCGAACTTGTGCCGAGCTGACGAGCTCCTTCAGGGACACGAGCATACTGGCGTAGCCATTGGGTAGTTCAGGACTATTATGAGGCACGCCTCCAACATAGAGTCTGGGTCTGACAGTATAATCCGGATCGATTGCCCGGGATTAGTCCAAAGAACTTTGGACTAATCCCGTTCCCGACCCGAATGCGCGAGCCTACGTTCGTTCCTGGATTCGGTCCGGCACCTTGCCAGTTGTCCGCAAAGCCTCACATATGGAACAGGCTGGACCTCAGCATCCCTTCAGTTCGGGAGCCCCGACAAAAAGCGGTTCGAACGGAACTACCCCACCAAATTCTCGGCAGCGCCATTCATGTGCTCGATGATCGTTTCCCGTGCCTTCGCAGCATTCCCGGTCTCGATCGCTGCAACAATGTCATGATGCCGCCCGACACTCATGTTGCGCGTCGCGCGTTCCAACCCGGCGAACATGATGGACATCCGGATGGAGCCTTCCAGAGATTCCCACGAATGCAGCAACGTCTCGTTTCCGGACAGCCGGCACAGCGTGCGGTGAAATTCGAGGTCCGATTCGATGCGCTCCTCAAGTGAGGATTTCGCGGCTTTGTCCATATTTTCGACGGCGGCACGCAATTCTGCGAGGGCGGGCTCCTTGTCCGGCATGTCGCTCAGGGTCCGGGCGGCAAGGGATTCCAGCACCCCACGGACAGCGAAGATGTCCCGGATTTCCTTGACGTCCAAGTGCCGTACGGACATGCGGCCACGCGGTCCGGCGGAGATCAACCCTTCCTGTTCCAGCTGACGGAGGGCTTCTCGCAGGGTGCCCCGGCTGATCTGGAGCATTTCGGAAAGCTCGGTCTCCACCAGGTGCCGCCCCGGCTCGAGCTCGCCGCTGGTGATCGCGGTGCGTAGGGCTGCGAGCGCTTGTTCGCGAAGGCTCTTTTTCTCCAGTCCCAGCAGGGAGGCTGTGGCGGCCATGGTGTGTCCTCGGTTCTATTGGCAACTGCTGACAGTCCGTTGTTAACTGTCGATACTACGGGCGCACGGGTTTTTGTACAGCTAATGACCCTTAGAGGCGGTTTTAAGGGCATTAGCTGTACAAAAACTCCAAGGGGTTAGGCGAGTTCAGCCAGCACCCTTGCCACGATCCGGTCGACGGACAGTCCGTATCGTTCGTGCAGTGTCGGCAGCGCGCCGGCGTCGAGGAACTGGTCTGGAAGCGCGATGGGAACCACGCGCTTGCCCAGGCCGGCACTTACGACGGCGGAGGCAACAGTTTCGAACAAACCGCCAACAACGGTGTGGTTCTCCAGCGTCACGGCGAGGCGGTCCGTGTTCAGTTCAGCCAGCACAGTTGCCGAGTCGAAGGGCTTGATCGTCGGAGTGTGAACCACTGCCACGTCAACGTTGTGGGCAGCCAGGGCGTCCGCGGCCTGCAGGGCGCGCATGGTCATCAGGCCTGAGGAAACGAATACGACGTCGTTGCCGCCGCGCAGGATCTTGGCTTTGCCGAGCTCGAATGTGTAGTCGTACTCATCCAGGACGGTCGGCACGTTGCCGCGGAGAAGGCGCAGGTACGTAGGGCCGTCCGAGGCGGCGAGCTGCGGCACGGCCTGCTCGATGTCCACGGAGTCGCAAGGGTCCACGATGGTCAGGTTGGGCATGCCGCGGAAGATCGCCATGTCTTCGGTTGCCTGGTGGCTGGGCCCGTAGCCCGTGGTCAGGCCAGGCAGGCCGCCGACGATGTTGACGTTCAGGTTGGGCTCGGCGATGTCCAGGCACAGGAAATCGTAGGCACGCCGGGCTGCGAACACGGAGTAGGTGGACGCGAACGGAACCAGCCCGGTCTCAGCCATGCCGGCGGCTGCACCGAACAGGAGCTGCTCGGCCATGCCCATTTGGAAGAATCTCTCCGGGAAGGCCTTCGCGAAGATGTGCATGTCCGTGTACTTGCCCAGATCCGCGGTCAACCCGACAATCGCAGGGTTGGCTTCCGCGGCTGCCACCAGAGCGTGCCCGAACGGGGCGGACGTGGTCTTCTGGCCCGGGTCGGCGAACGAGGCGATCATGGCCGAGGTCTTCAGCTTCGGCTTTGCCGTGGTGGTGCTCATGCTGAGACCGTCCCTTCGTATCCTGCAGTCAGCTGTTCGCGGCAGATCTGCCATTCGTTTTCTTCGATGCGCATGAAGTGCGCCTTCTCGCGGGTCTCCAGCAGTGGCACGCCACGGCCCACCTTGGTGTCGCACAGGATCACGGACGGCCTCCCGACCGGACCGGAAACCGAGGCGACGTTGTCGAATGCAGCCAGCAGCGCACCGACGTCGTTCCCGTCCACCCGCTGCGTGTACCAACCGAACGATTCCCACTTCTCCGTCACCGGCTCGGTGCGCAGCACCGTGTTGGTGGCGCCGTCGGCCTGGAGGGCGTTGATGTCCACCATGGCGATGAGGTTGCCCAGCTGGTGGTGGTGCGCTCCCATGGCCGCCTCCCACGTCGAACCTTCATCCAACTCACCGTCGGAAAGGAAGTTGATTACCCGCGAAGCCGAACCCTGCGCCCTCAGTCCGAGGGCCATACCCACTGCGATCGTTAGGCCGTGGCCCAGGGAACCGCCGGAGATTTCCATGCCCGGCGTGTAGGTGGACATGCCCGACATCGGTAGGCGGGAATCATCCGAACCGTAGGTTTCCAGCTCGGCAACCGGGACGATTCCGGCTTCAGCCAGCGCCGCGTAGTGTCCGATCGCGTAATGGCCCGTGGAGAGCAGGAAGCGATCCCGGTCCTCCCAGTGAGGGTTTTCGGCCTGGTAGCTGAGCTGGTCGGCGTATACGGCGGCGAACATGTCCGCGGCACCCAGCGCCTGACCGACGTAGCCTTGGCCTTGGACCTCACCCATGTTCAGGGCGTGGTGGCGGATGCGATAGGCAGCAGCGCGGATACGCTCGACGCGCTCGGCGGCCGGCAAAGCGGGCGCTGCTTCTACTGATGAGAGAGACACTGGATTCCTTCCGGAGTCGGGCGCGTACCGATGGGGAGAACGCGCCCGACGTCGAGTGGTTGCTTAGGCGTTTACCGTCTGGGGAGTTTTGCTGGCGGCTTCTTCGGCGAGCTGGCGCTCACGCTTACCCCAGGTTTCCTTGGTGACCAGTGCGGCCCACAGACCGATGGCGCCATAGATGCTGAAGAGGGCGGCAGGGCCAACCCAACCAAAGCTCACAAACAGCAGCGTGGTGATGAAGGGCGTAAAGCCGGAGACCATGGCGGAGATCTGGTAGGCCAGCGAGGCACCGGAGGAGCGGGTCTTGGCCTGGAAGAGTTCCGGGAACCAAGCGCCCTGGGCACCGGCGAGGGAGTTCTGGCACACGGCGTAGGCGATCACGATGGTGGCGATGATGAAGATGAAGAGACCGGTGTTGACCAGGAGGAACATCGGGATGCCGAAGACAACAGCGAACGCGGTGGACCAGATGTAGACGGGCCGGCGGCCTACCTTGTCGGTCAACTTGCCCCAGGCGTAGGTGGCGAAGATGCCGATGGCGGCCGCGATGCACAGGGCAACGAGGGTCTGGGTCTTGTCTGCGAGTTTGGTGCTGTGCAGGTACGAAATCATGTAGGTCACGGAGACGGCGTAGCCTGCGGTTTCGGCGATGCGGAGGCCGATGCCGCGGACGATGTTGCGCCAGTCGGTCTTGATGACCTCCACGATGGGGGACTTCACAATGTCACCCTTGTTCTTGACGTCCTCAAAGACCGGGGACTCGGGAACCTTGGAACGGATGATCAAACCGACGGCCACCAGCAGGATGCTCGCCAGGAACGGTACACGCCACGCCCATTCGTTGCCGAGGCCAACACTGAAGAGGAACACGAGGTTGGCCAGGAGCAACCCGACGGGGAAGCCGGCCTGCACGATTCCCGTGAACTGGCCCTTCTTCCGCCACGGTGCGTGCTCGTAGCTCATCAAAATGGCGCCGCCCCATTCAGCACCGAAAGCGAGGCCCTGGATGATGCGGACAAGGACCAGGAGCGCGGGAGCCAGAAGGCCAACCTGCTGGTAGGTGGGTAGCAAGCCGATAGCAAAAGTTGCCAGGCCCATGAGAATCAGCGAAGCCACCAGCACCGGCTTGCGACCGAGTTTGTCGCCAAGGTGGCCGCCGATAATGCCGCCCAGCGGACGGGCAGCGAAGCCGACGCCGAGGGTCGCGAAGGAGGCCAGGGTGCCAGTTACCGGGTCGGCGCCCGGGAAGAAGGCCGTACCGAAGTACAGCGCAGCGGCGGTTCCGAAACCGATGAAGTCATAGGTTTCGATGACTGCGCCTACGCCTGAGCCGACGGCGACGCGCTTTGCTTCCTTGGTTCCATGAACCGGACCACGCATGGTCAGAGCTTCATTGCTCATGAGTGTCTTTCCCTTTCAAAAGTGCGGTGCTTCTTCGGCAACCCCACTGTCGACAGTCAACATAATACGTCAACTGTGACCGAGACCACCAGCAATGTCAACAGTCAACTTGGGAGGTTGACTGTTGACAGTTAACGGAGCTAACGTGGTGTCCATCACTAAGGCCCTTCTCCGTCGAGGGGCTCAACTTGAGGATCAACGACGATGTTTCATCACCGACTGGGCTGTTCTTCCATCAGCTTTCGACACCAGGATCTCGCCGCCGCCCTGCACACCATGCGCGGGCTCGGCTTCGAGGAAATTGACCTGGGCGCCCTCCCCGGCGTCTGCGACCACGTGCCCTACGTACTTGACGCCAAGGCAGTCGAGGCGGTTGCCGCCGTCGTGCGTGATTCGGGCCTCCGCGTCCGCTCGGTAAACGGCGACGTCGGCGACCTGAACGCAACGCTCGACGCCGGTGCCGCGGAAGCGCGGGAACGGCACCTTGGGATGCTGCTCAGCTTGGCGGAGAAGACCGGCGCGAAGGCGCTTGTCCTCCCGTGCGGAGCGATCGACCACGATCCTCTGCGCAGTTTGGAAGAAGACATAGACGCTGTTGCTTCGCAGCTGATCCACGCTTCGGAGCGGGCCAAGGAGTTCGGCGTCGAGCTGTGGACCGAGTCCCTCCACTACTTCCGGCTTTGCTGGAACATCGAACGCGCGCAGCTGCTCGCAGACCGCCTGGCCGGTTCCGACGTCGGAATCGTCATGGACTTCAGCCACATCGTTGCCTCCGGTGGCGACCCCGCGGACTTCGTTTCGCGTTTCGGCGAGCGCATCACCCACGTGCACCTCCGCGATGCGGCGGCTGCCACTGACACGCAGCCCGGGAACATCAATCTCAGCATCGGCAACGGCCAGGCGGACTTTGCCGCGGGGCTTTCAACGCTGAGGGCCGTTGGCTACACCGGCCACTTCTCGCTGGAACTCGAAACGCGCGACGTCACCCACGACGAGCGACCGGCTGCCGCCGCCAAAGCCGGCAGCTACATCTCAGACCTCATCTAACAACCACCAATTTTCAAGGAGCACCATGACCACCATCCAGCGCACCGCCGTCCTCACCGGAGCCACCTCAGAGCGTGGCATCGGCCTCACCACCGCGCGCCGCTACGCCGCCCAGGGATGGGGCGTCGCCATCCTGGACCTCGACGGCGAGAAGTCCGCCAAGGTTGCCGCCGAAATCGGCAATGAGTTCAACGTCCCCGCCTTCGGTTACGAGATCGACGTCGCCAACGAAGCTTCCGTCGCAGCCGCCCAGGCAGCCGTTGCCGCGGAGGTTTCCAGCGGTCACCTTCCTCCGGTCGGCGCCTTGGCAAACATCGCCGGAATCACCTCCCCCATCCCCTTCCTGGAGACCACCCTGGAGCTGTGGCACAAAGTGATGGACGTTAATGCCACCGGCACCTACCTGGTGACCAAGGCATTCCTGCCGGACATGATCGCCAACGGCTGGGGCCGCATCGTCAACATGTCATCTGTCTCGGCACAGCGCGGTGGTGGCGTGTTCGGCAAGGTTCCCTACTCGGCAGCCAAGGCAGCCATCCTCGGATTCACCAAGGCCTTGGCCCGTGAAATCGGAGAAACCGGCGTGACCGTCAACGCCATCACGCCCGGCGCGGTGGACACCAACATCCGCGTGGGCAGCACTGAAGAGCAGGAAGCCGCCATCAACGCCGGCATTCCCTTGGGCCGCAATGCCACTACGGAGGAAGTGGCCGCCGTCATCACGTTCCTCTCCTCCGAGGATTCCGCGTACCTCACTGGCACCACGATCGACATCAACGGCGGCAGCCACATCCACTAGTCCCGTTCTTCGAGGAAAACCAGGACCCACCATGACCAAAATCTTCAACGATCCCGCCGACTTCGCAGATGAAGCGCTTGCCGGCTTCTGCGATGCCCACTCGGACCTCGTTCGCCAGGTTGAGGGCGGAGCGGTACGACGCAACCGGCCGACTACGCCAAAGGTCGCCGTGATCACCGGCGGTGGCTCGGGCCACTATCCCGCATTCGCCGGCATCATCGGCCCGGGTTTCGCTGACGGTGCCGTGGTGGGCAATATCTTCACCTCGCCCTCCACCCAGCAGGCCTACTCCGTGGCGAAGGCTGCCAGCTCCGGAGCCGGGGTGGTGTTCACCTACGGCAACTATGCCGGGGACGTCATGAATTTCGGAATGGCCAGCGAGCGCTTGAACGCTGAAGGCATCCGGGCGGAAAACGTGCTGGTCACGGACGACATCGCCAGCGCTCCCCTTTCCGAGATCGAAAAGCGCCGCGGAATTGCCGGCGACTTCGTGGTCTTCAAGGTCATGGGTGCTGCCGCCGAGGCCGGACTGGATCTTGACTCCGTGGTCCGGTTGGGCCGCAAGGCAAACGAGCTCACTCGCACCATCGGAACAGCCTTCGGTGGCTGCACGTTCCCGGGTGCTGATGCCCCGCTCTTCCGCCTTCCCGAGGGACAGATGGGCCTGGGCCTTGGCATCCACGGCGAACCCGGCCTGTTCGATACCGAGCTGCCCACCGCCGTCGAGCTTGGCCGGGAACTGGTGCGACGCGTTCTGGAAGAGGCTCCTGCGGGCGGTTCGAGGCGGCTCGCGGTGATCCTGAACGGCCTGGGTTCAACCAAGCACGAGGAGCTCTTTGTCCTCTGGCGCACCGCGGCTCCCCTGCTTCGTGACGCCGGCTACACGCTGGTGATGCCGGAGGTTGGCGAACTGGTGACGTCCTTGGACATGGCCGGCGCATCGCTGACGCTCACGTGGCTCGATGACGAACTGGAGCAGTACTGGACTGCCCCGGCGCTGACGCCAGCGTACCGTCGGGGTGCTGTGGGCTTCGACGTTGCTGTCTCCGAGGACGCCTCCGAGGATTTCGTCACGGAAGCGGCCCACTACTCCTCCACAGAGGCTTCCCGCGCCTACGCGGGTCAGTGCATTGGTGCTTTGGAGACCGCGGCCGCCCTGCTGCGTTCTTCCGAAACCATGCTGGGCGACATGGATGCCATAGCCGGCGACGGCGACCATGGACGGGGTATGGTCCGCGGCTCGGCGGCATCCCTCGAGGCTGCTGCGGCCGCCTTTTCCGCGGGCGCCGGCGCTGGTTCGGTCCTGATTGCCGCTGGAGACGCCTGGGCCGATAAAGCCGGCGGCACGTCGGGCGTCCTGTGGGGTGCCGGGCTGCGCGCTTTCGGTGAACGCTTGGGAGATGCGGAATTCCCGACGCCGGAGGTCCTCACCGAGTCTGTCCGTGCCTTCGCTGACCGCATGGCGAGCCTTGGAAAGGCGGAGATCGGCGACAAGACCATGATGGATGCGCTGCTGCCGTTTGCCTCCTCGCTGGAGGAGGGTGTGGCTGCCGGTAGGTCCTTGGAACACGCGTGGGCAGCGGCCGCGGCTGATGCAACAACCGCCGCTGCGTCCACCGCGGACCTTCGACCCCTCAAGGGCCGGGCCAGGCCACTGGCCGAGAAAAGCATCGGCACGCCGGATCCCGGGGCGACGTCGCTCGCCATGGTGTTTGCCGCCGTCGGACCCCATTTCACTGCAGTTCCCGTAGCTGCCGCCAACCACTAGGAGAACCACCACCATGCGCATCATCGTGGGCGCCGACGAAGCCGGCGTTGACTACAAGGACCGAATCCTGGCCGACCTCCAGGCCGACTCACGGATCACCGAAGTGATCGATATCGGAGTCCATCGTGACGATGCGGACTTCTCACGCCCGTATCCCTATGTGGGTATCGCGGCCGGTGAGATGATCCGCGACGGCAAAGCCGACCGGGCCATCCTGTTCTGCGGTACGGGAATCGGTGTGGCCATTGCTGCGAACAAGGTGCCGGGAATCCGGGCAACGGCGGCGCACGATTCGTTCTCCGTGGAACGCTCCATTCTGTCCAACGACTGCCAAGTCCTCACCATGGGCCAGCGCGTTGTGGGCGTGGAGCTTGCCCGTCGGCTGGCGAAGGAGTGGATCGGCTACGCGTTCGATCCGTCCTCGGGGTCGGCAGCAAAGGTCAAGGTGCTGAGCGACTTCGAGGGCTGCTAGGGGCCGTATGGTTACTCGGCCCTTCCCGTCCTCGACCTCCGGGAAGGAAACCATGGTTTAGACGGCATGAAGAACCAAAACAGGAAAATCAGGGCCAGCATGAATAAGGCAAACACTGTCGGCTTAGGTATGAGGCCCCCCGTTGCCCAGTTCAAGAGCCAGTGACCGGACCAAAACCCGCCCGTGAACGCTAGATACACATACGCCCTTCCTGCGAAGGTGCGCGGAGTCATGAGTCGCGATCCGTCAGGCATCATCCCAACTCCCATCATTATCCACAAGCATTGTTCCAATTAATGCCCACGCCGAATGCCCAAAAACCGGCGCCACAGGCCGCTCCCCCGATACCTGCACTCATCGCACCCACAGCGCCACATATGGCGCCGGTAGCCGCTGCGTAGCCACCTGCGGCCAGCCAGCCTTGCCAACAGGACGGACCTGACCAACCTGCCGTTGTCACGGTCGGGGAGCTTGTCATTGCCAGTGCCGGCTTGGCCGTCCCGGGCTGATTCTTCGTATTTATCTCAACAGCCTGCTTGCCTTGGTCGTCGACTACGACATTTAGCGATTTGCCCCGGATATTGACAACAAACTCGTCGACCTGCGCTTGGGTGAGGACAGCCGCGAGCCCATCAATGCCGCCAGCCTCGACGGAGCCGGCTTGAGAAACCAAAAAACCGGAAAACTCGGGACTTGCCTTCAACGTCTCGAGTCTTGTTGCAAAGCCTACTGCGTCCTTCTTCTTGGCCTGCTTAACCAACGTCGCTACCGGTATGCCCTTGGGGTCATTTACCCTATCGGCATTCACGCCCTGATCGCTCCTGTTTCTCGAGTCATGGCCTGTCAGCGTCACGCTGACAACATCCCCCCGATCAGAGTTTGCCGGCAAACCGGACATTCCAACCCCTACGGAATATGACGACGCAGCAATCAACGCAGCGATGCCAACTCGGAGGCCCAACTTAGACACTGTGCTGTTGCCACCAAACATTCCCAACCAATCGTTCACAAAGCACCTCTCTCCATAGGAGTCCCCCAACGAGGACCGTCACCCGAACTGGGTAGACAGTTGTTAAGTGACTGACGCGGGCGAATATGACGCCGCTTACTCACTCAACTCACTGTCGCGGTGGTGCTGTGCTCCACGACTAACCGCGTCTAGCGTCGGTCACGGCCTGGCAACGCGTCGTTCGATTGGTCCGGGCCACCCCATCAGTAGCATTGGTGCAAACACGCCGGACCAGGAGAGCTGATGCCTTATACCGTTGACTTCAAGACCGTATCCACAGTTGGACTTGAGTCCTCACCCGTCGCCGAGGCCGCTGCCGGGCTGCGTGCCAACGAAGCCCGCTATTACAAGAACAAGTACGACCACGACTTCACGGTGAGCCCCGCCGAGGAGCTCCCCGAGGTAGTGGACAGGGTGAGCCGGATCCTTAAGGAAGAACGCGACATCGTGATCAAGTCCAAGCCGCTGGAAGCCACGGCTTTCCAGGTGGAGGACCTGCAGATGGCATACGTGTTCTACGAGTCCGGCTTGTCGATCAATGTCATGTACAGCACGGGCGAAGGAAAGCGGGCGGTGGGCTTCAAGCTCGCCGACGGAATGGACGTCCCCGAGGAGCTGGACTCGAAGTTCAGGTTCGCCCGCCAAAAGTCGAAGCTGGCCGGAACGATCCGTGGCTCCTACTTCGTGATCAAGGGCGAGTACTGAGCCTGCATCCAGCAGCTTGAAGCGGGCCTAGAAGCCCCCACCACCGGTTTCGCCAGCCATGTTGGCGAATCGTGAGTAGTGACCCTGGAAAGCCACAACGATGTCCTTGGTGGGACCGTTACGGTGCTTTGCAATGAGGATGTCGGCCTCGCCCGCACGCGGGGATTCCTTGTCATAGACATCTTCACGGTGAAGCAGGATGACCATGTCGGCGTCCTGCTCGATGGAGCCGGATTCACGAAGGTCGGAGACCATGGGCCGCTTGTCCTGGCGCTGCTCAGAACCACGGTTCAGCTGTGACAGGGCGATCACGGGTACCTGCAACTCCTTGGCCAGCAGCTTGAGAGCACGCGAGAACTCGGAAACTTCCTGCTGGCGGGATTCCACTTTTTTGCCGGAGCTCATGAGCTGGAGGTAGTCAAGGATGACCAGCTTGAGGTCGTGCTGCTGCTTCAAGCGGCGGCATTTGGCCCGGATCTCCATGAGCGACATGTTGGGGCTGTCATCAATGAAGAGGGGAGCATCGTTCATGCGGCCCATGGTGGTGGCAATCTTGGACCACTGTTCGTCCTTGATGGTGCCCTTGCGGAGGTCCTGAAGGCCGATGGTGGCTTCTGCGGAGAGAAGACGCATCGCAATCTCGTTCCGGCCCATTTCCAATGAGAACATGACCGTGGCCAGGTTGTTCTTGATGGCAGCGGAACGGGCAAAGTCCAACGCGAATGTGGACTTACCCACAGCAGGACGGGCTGCGATAACGATCATCTGACCCGGGTGGAGGCCGTGCGTCAGTTCGTCGAGTTCGTAGAACCCGGTGGGGACGCCCGTCATGCCTTCGCCGCGGTGCCCCGAAGCTTCGATTTCGTCCACGGTGGACTCCATGACGTCCTTCAACGCCACGTAGTCCTCGGCCGTACGCTTTTCAGCAACTGCGTAGACCTCGGCCTGTGCCTGGTTGACGAGATCTTCCACCTCGCCGTCCTGGCCGTAGCCCATCTGGACGATCTTGGTTCCAGCATTCACCAGACGGCGAAGCACGGCACGCTCGGCCACGATTTCCGCATAGTATCCGGCGTTCGCCGCGGTGGGGACGGTCTGGATGAGCTCGTGAAGGTAGGCCGGCCCACCGATCCGGTTGATCTCGCCGCGCTTGGTCAGTTCGTCGGAGACCGTGACGGCGTCAGCGGGTTCGCCCCGGCCATAGAGGTCGATAATGGACTCGTAGATGGTCTCGTGGGCCGGACGGTAGAAGTCGTGCCCACGGACGATCTCCACGACGTCCGCGATTGCGTCCTTGGACAGCATCATGCCGCCGAGTACGGATTGTTCAGCAGGGATGTCCTGGGGAGGCTTCCGGCTCGAGTCCGAAGCGCGAGTGCCCTCGATTGAGTCCAAGTGCGTAACTGACAAAGCCGTCCTCCAAATATGTACCGCTGCAGAGATGTACTCCCTGGCGGTCGCAAAGCGCGGTGTGTGGCTACGTCCGCCGGGTTTCCTCTGACAGTGCCAGCCAGCCCCGACAAAATAGCGGTATCCACAAGTTATCCACAGTGCCTTCCTTGAGCCCGTCACGGGTTGTGACTTTTTGGCGGGCCTGGAAACTCAATGCGGGTAAATGAGTGCCCAAAATGGACACTTCAGACACGTTACAGCAGGTGGCAGATCGCCCTTGTGGATAACTTGTGGAATACCACCCCAACGTTGTGCACAGACTGTGGGCTACTCTGTGGATAGAGAAATTCTTTTGGCAGCATTAAGGCTCTGACCTGCGAAAACGCTCCTCACATGCTGTGGACTGAAGAAAGTTTTTCCCACAAATCATCCACAGCCGTGTCGATTCCCAGGTCCGTCGAGACGTCCAAAAGCGGTATAAACATGCCGCAAATGTGATGGAACTTACATTCAACGCTCCAATTTGACACTCCGCTCTCAGAAGTCTATGCCGGCCGTGGAATGTGCTGTGGATAACGCACTTCTGGCATAAGCTCTAAGCATGGGGATGAACTTTGGTGACGTGCTGACGATTGCCCTTCCGTTGCTCGTCCTCCTGGGCCTGCTGTGGGCACTCTCCGCGGCCTTCAGACCGCGGGATACGGGCATGTCGGACGCCGAAAGATACCAACGCGAACTCGCGGCCCGTTCCGCCGCGCACCAGGCCTCCCAAGTACAGCAGGCGTTGGCCCTTCGAGCCCGCATCGAAGCCACTACCAAACCGAGCCAGAACGCAGCCCAACACAGCCAGCATGCGCAGCCGAACAACGCGGCAGTCCAGGCACAGACCGGACGGCCACCGGTTGCCAATCAGCCAGGCCAGCAGCCCGCGGTCCTCCCCAGCGGCCAGCTCAACCCCCAGCTCGCCCTTGAGCTGCAGAACCTGGTCCGCAGCGGGAAAAAGATCGAGGCCATCAAAGTTCTTCGCCAAGCCACCCATTCAGATTTGCTTACCGCCAAGAACTACGTAGATCGGCTCTGACAACGCCATGGATTCCATCCTTATCCCGCTCCTGATCCTCATTGCGGTCGTCGCGGGAGTGCTCCTGCTTATTCATTCATTCACCAAGCGCTCCGCGGAAACGAAGGAAATCGCCCAGGCAACGCGTGTCCCCAAGGATCCGGTGGAACTAGCCAGGGAGTCAGCAGCCAAACTCAACCAGGAGCAGCACCGCCAGCTGTATTCGTTGATAGCCCAGGGCCAGGGCATGGCCGCCATCAAGCTCTATCTGCAAGCCACGGGAGAAGGACTTCGTGCCTCGCGCAACGCCGTGGGTGCCTTGGCAGCGCACCCCCAGCCGTTCACCCCGGAAACTCCGGCCAAGGATCTGCTCGCCGATGATGATGACGAGCCCGAGCGCTTCCCCTACCGGTACAGGGCGATCGTGAGCAAGGGCGACGTGACCCGTGAAGTCAGCAGCAATATGCTCAACGACGAAATCTACGGCCGGATCCGTACGCTGGCAAAGAGCGGCGATGTGGAGGGCGCGGCACTGGCTTTGACCCGCCACTCGGATATCAACATCAAACAGGCCCGCGAATTCATCGAGCTTCTGGACGAGTGACTAAAAGTCGAAGAGGTCGCCCAGGAAGCCTTCCTTCTTCTTCCGCTTACGGCCGTATTGGTCCCGGTCACCCCGCCGCTCATACTCGCGCCGATCGTAGTCCCGGTTGTAATCGCGCCGCCCCCTGTCTTCATACCGCGATTCTTGGGGGCGGGACTCGAAGGGGTTATAGAGGGGCGGCGGGGCGATCGGAGGCTGGGGCGCCGGCGGGACAGTGCGCGATGCCGAAGGGCCGGTCTCAGCCGCTACGCGGTCGATGATCTTGTCGAGCTCGCCGCGATCCAACCACACGCCCCTGCATTTCGGGCAGTAATCGATCTCCACGCCGCTTCGTTCGCTCATCACCAGGTCAATGGAATCCACAGGACACTTCATGCTTGCCCCAACGACCCAACCTGGGTAAAAGTTCGGACTACCTGCCTGCCGAGATCCCGGCGAGCAGCTGCTCAAACGGCAGCGACTCAAGAACCGGAGCCTTGCGGCCGGGCTGGGGGCCGCTCAGCAGTTGCACGAGTTCACCGGCTGCCCGGTCCACCCGCGACGACAGTGGCGAGCCGCCGTCGTCGTTTCCCCAGTCCTGTGGTCCCGCGAAAACGGCGGTAGCGGCAATCCGCGTCCGGAGATACGTGAACAGCGGGCGCATGGCGTAGTCCAGGACCATCTGGTGGCGGTCGGTGCCGCCGGTAGCACCGAGCAGAACCGCCTTGCCATCCAGCGACTTGGGATCGAGGACGTCAATAAACGATTTGAACAGGCCACTGTAGGAAGCGCTGAACACCGGGCTGACAGCGATGATGGCGTCGGAATCCTCGACGCCGGCAATCACCTCCGCGAGGCGAGGAGCCGCATAGCCGGTGACGAAGTTGTTCGCGATGTCCACGGCGAGGTCGCGAAGTTCGACGACGTCGATCCTCGCCTCATAGCCTGCCGCACGCAGTTGCCGCTCGGCGGAGGCGGCCAGCTGGTCGGCCAGCAGACGGCTCGACGACGGCACGCCCAGTCCGGCGGAAAGTACGGTGATGCGGCGGGTTTCCATGGCGTTTCTCCTGTTGCTCGTTCATTCAGTTTACATGCGTTTGCATCTAAATCAATGAACAGGGGCAGCAGGGAAAGTATTCCCGGCGTACCGCAGGAGGATTAAGGACGCCGCGCGGCGTGCGCAGACAGGAAATCGAAAGTCTTGTCCCTCGCCTCGCGGGCTTCGGCGAAGTTCAGATGGAACTGGTACTCGTGCGGCAACTCAGGTTGGTGGGTTGCCGGCCAAAACAGCTCAGTCACGGGCACTCCGGCATCTTTGAGCCGGTTGCTGTAGGGCACCGATTGCAGCCAGGTGAGGCCGTCACCGTTGCCGCCGCTGATAAAGGTCGGCGGGAAGTCGGGGGTGACAAAGTCGATGGTGGACATCGTGGCCCCGGCATAGGTTGCGGACCAATCCTTGGTGCCGGTGTAAGCCCACAAGGCAGTCTTGAAACCCCACGCCACAATGCCGTTCAGGTCCGCCATGGCCCGCAGGTCGTAGACGCCGCAGTGCAGGATGGTTGCAGCCAGTTCGGACTTCTGAAGCGCGGGCTGAATTCCCATGAGGTTGGCGTACTCGGGGTTGACGGTGAGCGTTGTCATCTGGCTGGCCAGCTGGGCTCCGGCGGAATCACCGGCAAGGACGATGCGGCTGGGGTCCACAGTGAGCTCGGCAGCATGCGCCTTGATATAGGCCAGGGCTTCGTTGATGTCCCGGACAGCGGTGGGGTATGTGGCCTCGGGCGCGATCGGATAGCTCATGCCGATGGTGGTGTAGCCCTGGTCGGCAATGATCTGGAGGTACGGATTGACGTCGCGCTGTGCTCCGGAAATCCAAGCGCCTCCGTGAATCCACACCACAGTAGGTAGCGGCGCCGTCGTCCCCTGGGGACTGAAGACGTCAAAGGTGGACCCCGGCTTGTACTCCACCCCCATCCGCGTATCCAGGGGAGTAGCGGGAACGTAGGGCGTCATTTCATCGATGGTCGCCTGGGCTCCCCGTTCAAAAACACTGCGGATCAGCAGTGCCGACGGCCAAGGAGTGGCGGAAAGGGCCAACGCCACAACCAGCACCACCAAGATCGCCAGCTCCAGCTTGCGCAGCCGCGAGGAGCGCTTTCGCCGGGCCTTGGCCGGCACTTCCACCCGTGTCGGCGCGGAATTCCTTGCACTGGTTTCGATCGAATCCAACGGCCCCATCACACACTCACTCCCCCGGTCGGCGCATCCCTGGACCCATGCTACGGCCGAGGGCCGCCGCCTGAGGTCAGGACGGTGACCGCGCCGCCGCGAGCAAGACTCCCTTGCCGCCGTCGAATGTTACGCCGTGAAAAGCCGATCCCCGCGCGACCTCATGGAATCCCCACTGACGATGCAACGCCAGTGAAGCCTCATTGCGCGCGTTCACGACGCACCACGCAGTGTCGGCCCGCCGCCAGATCCACTCAAGTCGCGCAGAGGTCAGTGCAGCCGCGAGTCCGTGCCGTCGCAGATCAGGCACCACCGTGACGCCGCCCAAGTACTGCCCCGCCGGCGCTGGACCGTCGCCGACCCCATATTGGTGCGTTTTCGCCCAGCCGACGACGGCGGACCCCGATCCCGAGGTCATGTCCGGTTGCGCCTCGGCCACCAAAACCAGGCGCCCGTCGTCTGTTATCGCAGCACCTAATTTTGCTGCGAAAGACTCCGCCCCGGCCTCTGACAACCGTCCGGACATGATCTCCACGGTCACAATGCCGGGAACATCCGTTTCAACCGCGGGACGGATGGCGAATCTCATGGGCCTAGTCTAGGTTTGCAAAAGGGGGCATCCGCACGGAAGAGGACCATGACACAGCAAACCATCGCTCCGCTGGACGGCGTCCGCGTCCTGGAACTCGGCAACTACATCGCCGCGCCCACCGCAGGACGGCTGTTGGCAGATTTCGGCGCCGAGGTCATCAAGGTCGAACGGCCCGGAACCGGCGATGAACTGCGCAACTGGCGTCTGCACAAGGGCACAACCTCCATGCTGTACCGCACGCTGAACCGCAACAAGAAGTCCGTGGTCCTGGACCTCCGCACGGAGGCCGGCAAGCGGGCCGTCCTGGATCTGGCGGCAAAATCAGACATTCTGCTGGAGAATTTCCGCCCCGGCACGCTCGAAAAGTGGGGCCTGGGTCCCGAGGTTCTCAACCAGGCCAACCCGGACCTCGTGGTGACCCGCATCTCCGCCTTCGGGCAGACCGGGCCACTGTCCGAGCGTCCCGGTTTTGCCGCCGTCGCCGAAGCCTACGGAGGATTCCGCAACCTGGTGGGCGACCCCGACCGCGCACCGGTGCGGGTCGGCGTCTCCATCGGAGACTCGATCGCGGGACTCTACGCCGCCTTCGGTTCCGTAATGAGCCTGTACCAGCGTGAAGCACGACGCCGGGACTCGGCTGGCGCTGTCCCCCTCACCGAACGCGTCATTGACGTTGCCCTGCACGAGGCTATGTTTTCCATGATGGAGTCGCTCATTCCCGACTACCAGGCCTACGGCGTGGACCGCCAGCGGGTCGGGGGCCGGATGGAGGGCATCGCCCCCTCGAATGCTTACGTCTGCAAGGACGGCGCGAGCATTGTGGTGGCAGGTAACGGCGATTCGATTTTCCAGCGGTACATGCAGACCATCGGCCGTCCGGACCTTGCGGCTCGCCCTGATTTGCAGAGCAACGCGGGTCGCTGGGCCGCGCGTGAGGAACTGGACCACGCGATCGGCGAATGGACTGCCACGCTCCCGCCGGCTGAGGCACTGGCCGCCTTGGAAGCTGCCGGTGTTCCCGCGGGACCCATCTATACCGCCGCGGACATCAGCAGCGACAGCCAATACGCCGCCAGGAACATGATCCAAAAATTCGACGTGTCCACAGGCGAAGAAACCCTCACCGGCGTTGGCTTTCCCGGCGTGGTTCCCGTTATCGGTGGCGAGTCCTTGCCGATTCGCAACCTCGGGCCTGACCTGGGCGAAAACACCCAGGAGGTTCTCGGCGGGCTGCTTGGCATGAGCGAGAGCGAGATCAACGATGCTTCCGGCCGCGAGGGAGCTGTTCAGTCATGATCCGTCCTGAAGGGCCCGTGGCCGCAACCCTGGGCAACGCCATTCTGCGGGACGTCACCCTTCGCGACGGCCTCCAACTGACGGGCAAGCTCCTTTCGGCGGAACAGAAGGTCCAGATTGTTCGCGAGTTGCTGCGGCTCGGTGTGCCGGCGATCGAACTTGGCTCCATGGCCCGCCCGGACCTGGTCCCGACGATGGCCAACACCTTGGAAGTGGTGCACGCCCTGACCCCGGCGGAACTCGAAAAGTGCTGGATCTGGGTAGCAACCCCGGGCCATGTTGCGAAGGCCGCAGCCGCCGGGGCGCGCAATTTCCAGTACTGCCTGTCTGCTTCCGACTCCCACAACAAGGCGAACATCGGCCGCACAACCGATCAAAGCCTCGCAGCCCTGCCCGAGGCCATCGAGTACGCGCGCGCAGTAGACGGCCATATCCAGCTCTGCATTGCAACGTCCTTCACCTGCCCGTTCGAGGGCCAGGTCCCCGAAGAACGCATCCTGGCCATCGCCAACGACCCCCGCGCCGAGGGCACCACCGACATCGTCATCTGCGACACCTTGGGACAGGCGGTCCCGGCGCAGGTCTCACAGCTGATCACCCGCGTGCGTACCGAGTCGCCTTCCCGTCGCATCGTCTATCACGGTCATGACACGTGGGGATTGGGCGTGGCGAACACCCTCGCGGCCATCCAAGCCGGGGCTGAAATGGTGGACGGAGCGCTTGGCGGCCTCGGCGGATGCCCCTTCGCCCCCGGCGCCAGCGGAAACACGTCCAGCGAAGACATCCTGTTCGCAACGCGTCCTCACTGGCTGACGCCTGAAATCTTTGGCGAACTGGTGGTGCTTTCGGAACATTTACTGCAGGAGCTCGACGAGCCCAACCGCTCCAAGTCGGCCCAAGGCGCACGGTCCAAAGCAGAGGCCTTTGACTGGGTACTGCGGCCCTAAGCCCCGCCCTGGCGATACGACCTGCCCGCGCCGCCCACTGCCATTAGTTCCAAGCGCCTGAGGGTTTCGCGGTTCCGGACAGCGATAACGGGATCACGCAATTTCTTGGGCACCAATTTGCCGGGGCCCCGCACGGCATCCTCAGCGATGGAAACCCGGCTTTGGGAGCCACCGAGGTCTTCCAGTGTGATGAGCACCTTAGCTTCGCCCAACGGCCAACCCCTCGCCAGGAGTTCAAGCTTGCGTTCCGGTTCGACCGCGATGACGCGGCTGCTGTCGTCGATGAGGAATGGCCAGGATCCCACGGAATGGTGAAGGCGGGAGCCTTCGGCCGGCCATTGCTCATCAACGGAGCGGATCCTTGAGGCGCCCACTACCCAGCCTGAGTACAGCCACCCCTCCTGGATGACTTTCCAAACATCTGCGGCAGGGGCCTTGAACAACTGGGTCACGGTGGCCATGTGGAACCTTTCTGCGCAGGTGGAGGATTGGGGCGCCTCCTTAAGCTAAGCATGCTTATGGTTTAGTTGCCAGAGTCTCCCGCCATCATGAAGCCGGCTTGCTGGCCTTTCGTGGCCAAACTCCATGGGCGGAGTTGGCAGGTCTGCGTGAGCGACATCGTACCCGCGCACCGGGGGCGCCTACACTGATCGCATGGTGTGCCGCAGAAGGCGCGTCCTTGCGTCTTGCATGGTCCTGGCCACGATGCTGCCTGCCCTGTCCGCCTGCAGCTCAAGCGCCCCGGCCAACCCGCCATCGTCCGGCAGCAGCACTGCGCCCATTACGGTGGAAATCAACCAATCCCGTGACCAGTACGGGAAGCAAGCCATCCAGATCCAGTTCACCAACACCACTGACGATGCCCTGACGGTGACCGGAGCACGGGTCCGTTCACCACTTTTCGACGGCGACATACTCTGGCAGCGCTCCGGGAACGGCCTTGAACTGCCGCCCCGGCAACCTAAAAGCGTTCCTGCGGCACTGCCGGCCGCGTCATGTGGAGCCGCACAGAACGGTTCCAGCCAGGCAACCCTTGAGTTCGCCGCACCCGGTAAGGAAGCCAGCGAAGAGGTGACGGGCGCAGCCGATCCCTTCGGCATACTGGCCAGAAACTCAGCCGAGCTGTGCATCGCGGCCCAAGCCGCCGCCGTCGCCACGATGGCGCTGGACCCCGAACTGAAGGTGGCCGCGGACGGTCGGACCGCCGTCGTGCGTCTTTTGATCTCGCCGGCCACGCAGGCCGGGGAGGTACGCAGCTTCACCCTTGAATCGATCGACGAGACCACGTTGCTTGCCCAGTCCCCCACGGATCCATGGCCAAGGAACGTCATCGTGGGCGCGACCCAGCAGGAACTGGCCCTGACCATCCGGCCAGCACGATGTGATCCGCATGCCGTCGCCGAAGACAAGGTGGGTACGCTCCTCCCGCTGCGGGTGAGCGTGGGAGAGCGCCAAGGCTTGATAAAAGTGGCCGCCTCAACTGACCTGCGTGGACGTATCTACGACTTTGTCACCGCCGCTTGCGCAAACCGTTGAACCCAGGCGGTCCGGGTAGCCTAGCCGAGCGTCGCCAAGGCTCCTTCGGCGCACTCCACCTTGACCTTGACGTTCGCATCCACGCTCTTCACCTCGCCGTCCATCTGATACGGCAGTGGCTTGAGGGTGGTGAATTCATAGCTGCTGACGCTCGGTTGGTCGCCGAGTCCCTGGGTGGTGGCCTTGAGCGCCTTCAAAAGGACCCGCCACTTGGGCATATGCGGGAAAATGATGACCTCGAACTTGCCATCGGACGGGTGCTCATCGGCGTCGCTGAGGGTGGCGTACTTGGCCATCTCACGGATATTGGCGAACACCAGGCTGTCGAACTTGTGACGCTTCCCGTCCGGCAAACGAACTCCGAAAGGCTCAAATTTGGAAAAGGTCTGAATCACAGTGACCATTTCCTTGAGGGCTCCTTTGCTGCCCTTTTCCAGTTCGGTGGCAACCACAGGGGTCAAGCCGAAGCCTATGTAGGAATGCGCGTACTCAAGCGGTTCGTCCTCCTTTTGGCCAGTATGGATCCTGAGAAGGTCGATGTTGTGGACCCGACCTTCGGCAATGGCTTCTTCCAAGGGCTTGGTGGCGATGATCCTGCTGTGGTCGTTGGCGTTGCCGGCAGCCCGCACAGCGCACACCGCCCGGGGATTTCCGGCCTGCATCACGCCGTTGACAACCTCGTTGTAGCCGCCGTCGCCACTGACGGAAACCACCAGGACATCGCCGCCCTTAGCGGCGGCCTCCCGCGCCAGGTCCACGGCGTGTCCGGCATGCTCGGTGGGTTGGAGGATGAGCTCAGGTTCGTAACTGAGAATTTCCTTCAGCCGCTGGTGCAATTGCTGCGCAAGCTCCGGCGCATCCCCTGTGCTGTTGGGATTAAAGATGATCACGATCGACTCAAAGGTCCGGGCAGAATCCACGATGTACTCCTGATTCATTGCGAGGTCCCTTATTCAGGCGGCTGTTTCCCTCGGAAGTTCCCATAGTATTCGCAACCCAGAGGGGTTTCGGATAAACGGCGAACGTGGAACGATGAAATCGGGTTCCCATTTGGGAATCTGCCTCAACCAGCTGGGTGCGGCGTGATGCTGCGGCAGCAGTGTGGAAATCCCATGGACTCACGCCAGACAGCACGAATACTCGTCCTCGAGCATGAGATCACCCTTGACGATTTATGGGCGTGGTACTGGGCCAACGGCGGCAACGCCGGGCTGTGGGACTTCGACGCTTATCTCTTCGGGATTCTGGAACGCGACCCCTTCGATCTGAGAATCCTTGGCTGGGCGATGGAGGACCTCGAGGCCCACTCACTTCTCTGAGTGCCGTAGGCGCGCCGGTAGGGTTGCATCATGGGGACTGTACTGGAAGCCGAAAACCTGCTGGTGGGATATGCCGGATCTCCGGTGTGCGGCGAGGTGTCGGCAAGCGTGCGGGCCGGTGAGATTCTGGGAATTGTCGGCGTCAACGGTGCCGGGAAGTCAACAGTAGCCCGGACCATAGCGGGTCGTCAGGCCGCCCTTGCCGGCGACGTGAAGGTCCATGGCCTTCTCATCGATCCCGACGCCGTACCGTTCCGACGGGAGGTCTCCGCTGTCTTCGACGACGATCTTTTCTTCCCTTCGCTGACTGTCCGGGAACACTTGCTTCTCGTCGCCCGCGGACACTCCGTGGCGGATCCCGAAACGCGGGTCGAGGAAGAACTGGAGTTCTTCGGCTTGCAGGGACGAGCCCACGCGATTCCCGACGCCCTCTCGTCCGGGCAACGGCGCAGGCTGCTGCTTGCGGCGGGGCTGATCCGTCCTTCGTCACTCCTGATTCTTGACGAGCCGGAGCAGCGGCTTGATCCCAAGATGCGCGTGGCCCTTGGTGAACGGATCGCTGAGCACGGCGGCGCAGTGGTCCTGGTGACGCACGATCCGGACCTGTTGCTCGCCACCGCTTCTTCGTGTTTGGTGATTGACGACGACGTCCGCGAATTCGATCCGCAGCAGGGAGCCTCGATCATTGCCGGGTCCTGACATGCTGCTGAGTGAAAGCACGACGCCGGGCCGTCACCTCTCGCGGGAGATCGTTCGTTTCACGCGACGATCGGTCCGCCGCTACAAGCGGAGCAGGGGCTCATGGAGCGAACGCTTTGTCGATGCGTACAGTTGGGGACTCGGTATTGCCGTTTCGCTGACCATCGCAGCCTCCTTCGTCCTTGCTCTGCGTAACGAGATCGCGGACCGCGCCTCCACCGGGAGCAGCATTATCAAGGCGCAATGGCTCGTCCTTCCAGCGCCCGTGCTGTGGACACTAGCGACGTACGCGGTCCTGTTGGTGGTGGCCAACCTTGCCCGCAGGCTCGGACCGATCACGGTCGGTGGACCCGAGAGCACCTGGTGGCTGTCCCTCCCCGTCGACCGCCGCCCCATGGTTCTGCCGCCTTTCCTCCGCAAGGCTGTACTAACGGGGGTGGGCCTTGCCGACGTATACCTGCCATTCAGCATCGTTACGGCCGTGGACCGTACCGGACCGGAGCACCTTCTTGCATCAGCGGCCGTTGGCGTCTCCGGGGTCATCGCGGTGGCCTTGGCGGCTTTCCGGCAGCTCGGTTTGCTTGGGCCAAGGCTTGGCCGGGTGGTGAGCGTTGCTGTGCTCCTCGCGTGCGCCGTCCTTCCCACGATCCCAGGGGCCCCATGGCCGGAAGCTTTGGTGGCGGTGGCCGCCGTCGTGCTCCTGGCCGTCGCGGGCCGACGCGCTGGTAGGGTGCGGGGTGAAGAGCTCATTCGTGGCGGGGCTGTGGCCGGCCACACCGGTGCTTCCCTGTTCATGATGGATTCCAACGAGGTACTTCGCGCGCTGGGTTCCGGGCGCAAAACGGTCGACGGCGGCAGGGCGGCAGGCTTCTTCGCCAGACCGGCGGGCGGCCCGCTTCGGGCGTTGATCCGGGCCGATACCGTGGCGTTTCTCCGGCTGAATCCGCCCTTGTTGGCTTCGTTGCTGTGGCTGGTCGCCTGCGTTGCCGTGCTGGTGGAAGGAGGACTCCCGGAGGTCGCGCAGCTGGCCATTATTGTCATAGCCGGGTGCGCGACAGCGTCGGGGATGGGGACCGTGGCCCGCAAGACAGCCCTCATTCCCGAACTCGATGCGCTGCTCCCCCTCCATCCGGCGCTGGTCCGCACCAGCCGGACCTTGATGCCCTGTCTGGCCATGGCCGCCTGGATGACAGTCCTAAGTGGGCTTCTGGTTTTCCTTGGTGCGTCCGATCCTGCCCTGATTGGCGTGGGTGCGCTGGCTGGTGTCGGGATGGGCGCCGGAACGCTCCGATCTGCCACCAAAGCCGTGCCGGATTGGTCGGCTCCCCCGGTGGACACGCCCTTCGGTCCCGTGCCCCGCGCGCAGATCGGCTCCCTGATGCACGGGCTGGACGTGACGATCCTGGCGATGGTTCCGCTGCTGGTTGGGCTCTACCTTGGCTACACTCCGTGGGCTGTGGCGCTGGCTCAGGCCCTGTTCAGTTCGGGCATCATACTTGTTGCAGTGCTGTCCAAGCCCAAGCGGGCGTGAAGGCCGGCCCTACAGGAGCACACGGCCTTCAATACAGGTCGCCGACGCTCCACCGATCCAGATATCACCATCCTTGGCCATGACGTGGATGCGCCCGGCCCTGCCCAGCACGGTCCCTTGTGCGGCAACATACTCCTCGGGCGCCCTACCGGATCCAATCAGCCACTGGGCTGCTCCGGCGTTGAAACTCCCCGTCACAGGGTCCTCAACCATGGCATCACCAGGAATGAAGGTGCGGACTTCAAAGTCGACGGCGGAACCTGGCTCGTGGGGGCCAATCACCCCGACCTTGAGGTCACCCATTGCGACGAAATCGGGATCCAAGGCCAGCACCTGTTCCGCAGACTCAAGGAGGACGCCGATCCACTGCGGGCCATTGACGAGCCACGATGCGTCGACAATAGCCGCCCCCGGGATACCCAGCCCCGCCGCGAGCTGGGCATGTTCAGCGTCGCTCACCGGGCCAAAGCGCGTCAGTGGCGGGGCAGCGAAAGCCAACCGACCGGCGTCGTGCTTCACCCGAACCAGGCCCGCACCGCACTCCTGAACCAGGACGCCCTCGGTCTTTGGCACTCCCCCGGACTGCAGCCACGTGTGCGCCGATCCGAGCGTCGGGTGCCCAGCGAAGGGGAACTCCTCGCTGGCGGTAAAAATCCTCACTTTGTAGTCGGCCGCCGGGTCGGTGGGAGGGAGGAGGAACGTGGTCTCCGAAAGATTGGTCCAATTGGCAAAGTGCTGCATGGCCTCGGTGCTAAGACCCTCGGCCTCCACCACCACGGCCAAGGGGTTCCCTCGATACGGCTGGTCGGAAAAGACGTCGACTTGGTGGAACGGGCGGAGGCGGAGGGCTTCTGGAGTCACCGGTGAAGGCTACCATCCGGTGCTGGCAGGCGAGGTGCCGGTCTGCGAGACTACGTGTATGGCAGAGAACAAAACCCAACCGACGGAGGCATCCGTCGACGAGTTTCTCAAGGCCGTGGAGCACCCTGTCCGGCGGGCTGACGGCTTGGAGCTGCTGGACATGATGCGGGATGTCACCGGTCAGGAGCCTGTCATGTGGGGCCCGACCATTGTTGGCTTTGGCAGCTACCACTACAAGTACGCCAGCGGGCGGGAGGGCGATGCTGCAGCCGTCGGATTCTCCCCGCGGAAGGCCAACCTGGCCCTTTACGGGCTCACTTACGGCCCCGATGCAGACCGGCTCCTCCCCGAACTGGGTAAACACAAAACCGGCGCGGCCTGCCTGTACATCAACAAGTTGGACGACGTGGATCGGGACGTGCTGGCGGAGATGATCCGCTCCGGCTACAACCACGTGCTGTCGGAGCTCCACACCCCCTGATCCCCCGCCCGCCGCGACTTGGCATTTAATGACAATGTTGGTGCCTGGGATTGTCATTAACTGCCAACTCGGCGCGCACAAAAAGAACCCCGCTACCGGGATCCGGCGGCGGGGTTCTTTGGATGCAGTCAGAGACTACTTGCTGGCAACGACCTCGAGGTCGATAACAGCGGAAACATCCTCGTGCAGGCGAACGTTGGCCTGGTACGAACCGACAGACTTGATGTGGTTCGGCAGTTCAACGTTGCGCTTGTCGATGGCGCCAAGGCCAGCGGCCTCAACAGCAGCAGCGACATCGGCCGGCTTGACGGTACCGAAGAGACGACCGGACTCGCCGGCCTTCACCTCGAGCTTGACCTTCTTGGAGGACAGAGCCTGGGCCTGTGCCTGTGCAGCTTCAACAGAAGCGTGGGCACGAGCAGCGCGGGCAGCCTTGATGGACTCAACCTGCTTCTCGCCACCCTTCGACCAGGTCAGGGCGAAGCCGCGGGGCAGCAGGAAGTTACGTGCGTAACCGTCCTTGACCTCGACAACGTCGCCAGCAGCACCGAGACCGGTTACTTCGTGGGTCAGAATGAGCTTTGCCATGTTAGTTAATCCCTTCCTTAGCCGCGGCCAGCGCCGGAGTAAGGCAGCAGAGCAACTTCGCGGGCGTTCTTGATTGCCTGGGCGATCTTGCGCTGTTCCTGAACGGTAACGCCAGTAACGCGACGAGCACGGATCTTTCCGCGGTCGGAGATGAACTTGCGCAGCAATGCTACGTCCTTGTAGTCGATGACAGTGATGTCAGCGGCCTTCAAGGGGTTGGACTTTGGTTTGGGCTTACGGAGTTCAGCCTTAGCCATCGTGGAGCTCCTTTTCTATGGAGCCCGTGGATATTGATCCACGGGATGGTGGTGTTCGACGGCGGTGATCGCCAGGGTGCCTTCAGGCAGTCCCGGCGAGCGTCCGGCGTCGGACTTTTGTTTGGTGTTTAGAAGGGAGGTTCGGAATCAGGGCCGTTGCCCCAGCCGCCAGCGTTGCTGACACCGGGCGTTGCCCAAGGGTCATCCTGCTGTTGTGCGGGCTGGTTGCCGCCCCATCCTCCACCGGAGTTGCCGCCACCCTGGTTTCCACCAGGAGTGCCGCCTCCAAAGCCACCGGAGTTGCCTCCGCCAAAGCCACCCTGTCCACCGCCGGAGCGCTGGGTACGGTTGACCTTGGCGTTTGCGTAACGCAAGCTGGGGCCGATTTCGTCGACCTCAAGCTCGATAACGGTGCGCTTTTCGCCTTCTTTGGTTTCGTAGGAACGGCTCTTCAAACGGCCGGAAACGATGACGCGCATACCCTTTGTGAGGGACTCGGCCACGTTCTCGGCTGCTTCGCGCCATACCGATGCGCGAAGGAACAGGGTTTCCCCGTCCTTCCATTCATTGGACTGGCGGTCAAAGGTCCGGGGAGTAGAAGCGATGGTGAAGTTCGCTACTGCCGAGCCAGACGGGGTGAACCGCAGCTCCGGGTCGTTGGTGAGGTTACCAATGACCGTAATAGTGGTTTCGCCTGCCATCTACTGCCTCCTTGTTCGTTCCTGCGGGGTAAAGATCTGAAAGGGGCTGATTACTCAGCAACAACCTTCTGGTCTTCGGGGCGGATGATCTTGGTGCGCATGATCGTCTCGTTCAGAGACAGCTGGCGGTCAAGTTCCTTGGCGGTAGCCGGCTCAGCGGTGAAGTTCACCACGGCGTAGATACCTTCGGACTTCTTCTTGATGTCGTATGCCAGGCGACGACGGCCCCAGATGTCAACCTTCTCGATGGTTCCACCATCGGTGGTGATGACATTAAGGAACTTCTGAAGCGACGACTCTACGGTACGCTCTTCGACCTCGGGGTCGATGATTACCATCAATTCGTAAGGACGCATATGTGAACCCACCTCCTTTGGGCTAAGCGGTTACGGTATTTCCGTAACAGGAGGTTCATTTGCGATGCTGTGCACCGCTCCCCGCCGAAGATTCGGAAGGAGGGCGTAACACAGACTTCAACATCTTAGTGCATCTCCTGCACTCAAAGCTATTCGAGCGGATCCACGGCGGAAACGGGCTACTTGCCCTATGTGGATAACCCCCGCAGGCAGGCGTCGCGGCAGGGAATACTGGAGCCATGACCATCGTGAAGTCCATCGTCCTCTTCGTCCTGGCCGCAACCGCCGAGATCGGCGGGGCCTGGCTGATCTGGCAGGCCGTCCGCGAAGGCAAGGCGTGGTGGTGGGCCGGACTTGGCGTGGTGGCCTTGGGAATCTACGGCTTCTTCGCCGCCTTCCAGCCGGAGGCACACTTCGGACGGGTCCTGGCTGCGTACGGCGGGGTCTTCATCGCCGGATCGCTGGCCTGGGGAATGCTGATGGACGGCTTCCGGCCGGACCGCTGGGATGTCATTGGAGCAGCGATCTGCATTTTGGGCGTCGGCGTCATCATGTTCGCGCCGCGGCCAGGTGCGTGAGGCCGGAGGTCGGTTCGGGCGGGCGTCCCACGCCGACGGGCGTCACACAAAACGACGAAAGCCCTGGAAGATCAACGACCTTCCAGGGCTTTCCTGTGTGCGCGGAGGGGGACTTGAACCCCCACCCCCTTTCGAGGACTAGCACCTCAAGCTAGCGCGTCTGCCATTCCGCCACCCGCGCAAGGTGATCAGGAGAAGCGCTTTCGTTTTCTCCTTGACAGCGACAAAGACAGTAACACGAACAGGGCCGATTCGCAGATTCCTGTCCAAAGGAAGGCACCCCGTTAGAGTGGCTGGATGGACGCCACCCCGTTGAACAACCTGGTCCTGACCATTGTTTTCGCCGCGATTGCCCTCTACACCCTGTACTTCGTGGTTCGTGCCGGGGTGCGGGATGGCATCCTGCAGGCATCGAAACTGACCGACAAGGCAGCCTCGCCCCGGACCCCCAATGACTAAGGCTGTGGAGAACACCAGGGTCCGGCGCAGCAGGCTGCGCTTTGTCGCCATGCTGGTGGCCGGCACCGCGACATTCCTCTACACCGGTATGACGGGGAGCTGGGTGGATGCCCCCGCGGTGGGCTGGGCGACTGCGGCGTTGATTTACGTGGCGTGGGTCTGGCTGGTGATCGCCCGAATGGATCCCGCCGAAACAGAGCAGCATGCCACCTCCGAGGACCCCTCGCGCGGGGTCACCGACCTCCTGATTCTCATCGCGAACCTGGCCAGTATTGCCGCTGCGGCGGCGGTGATCGTCAACTCCCACACTGAAGACAACGGGTCCCGGCTGTCTTCGGGAGCGCTGGCGCTGGTGTGCGTGGCACTGTCCTGGATGCTGGTGCAAACGCTTTTCACGCTGCGCTACGCCGAGCTCTACTACAGCCCTGCAAAAGACGCAGGAGGAGAAGTAGGCGGCATCAGCTTCAACCAGGAAAGACGTCCCCAGTACACGGACTTCGCCTACTTGGCCACCAGTCTGGGAATGACCTACCAGGTATCCGACACCAACCTGGAAAATCACCGGATCCGCGCCGAAGCACTGAAGCACAGTCTGCTCTCATACCTGTTTGGCACAGTCGTTCTGGCAGTCACGATCAACCTGGTGATTGGGCTGGCCCAGTAACCAGGAAGCCCCAATTCCCAGGCGGCCCGGAATGCACAACGGGACAGCCGCCGCCGGACGTTGACGGCAGCTGCCCCGCAGTAGAAGGACTCTTACGACGCCGGTCCGGAACCGATCTCCTCGCGCTCGGCTTCCGCGCTGGTCGCCACAGCGGGGCTGCCGCCATTTCTGCGGTACCGGAACACTCCGATGGCTACCACAACAGCGGCCAGGGCAAGCGACAGGAAAAGCGACTCGCGCGTGGATTCAATGATGACCATGCCGATAATGAGAGCCACGATCGCGCCAATGGCAATCCAGGTGAGGTACGGGAAGAACCACATTTTGAGCTCCATGTCCTTGGCGGCTGCACCCATGCTCTTGCGAAGGATGAGCTGGGAAGTCGCGATGACAAGCCACACGAACAGGGCTATGGCACCGGAGGTGTTCACGAGGAACAGGAAGACAGTGTCCGGGGCAATGTAGTTCAAACCGACCGTAATGAACCCCACCACGGTGGAAGCAAGCACTGCTGCGGCCGGAACTCCACGCTTGGAAATTTTCATCCAGGATCTGGGAGCATCACCGCGCTGGGAGAGGGAGAAAAGCATGCGGCTTGCGGTGTAGAGCCCTGAGTTGAGGCACGAAAGCACCGAGGTAAGCACCACGATGTCCATGATGGTTCCGGCACCCGGAATTCCGTAAAGCTCGATGACCGCGACGTACGGGCTCTTGGCAACCGATGCGTCGTTCCACGGCAGGAGGGTCACCACGATGGCGATGGATCCGATGTAGAAGATCAGGATGCGCCACACAGTGGACTTCACAGCCTTCTTGACGGCATCTACCGGATTCTCGGATTCGCCCGCGGCGATGGTGGCGATTTCAGCCCCGAAGAAGGAGAAGACCACCACCAGAATGCCCGCGAGCACGGCACCGGGGCCGTTGGGCATGAAGCCGCCCTGGTCCAGGAGGTTCGCGACGCCAGGTGCCGACACACCCGGCATCAGCCCCAGAATGGCTGCAATACCCGCGAGCAGGAAGATGACGATCGCGGCGACCTTGATGGAGGCAAACCAGAATTCGAACTCGCCGTAGGACTTCACGGATCCGAGGTTGGTCAGAGTCAGGAGCACCATGAGAACCAGCGCCCAGATCCACTGATCGACGCCGGGAACCCAGCGGTGCATGATGGCGGCTCCCGCCGTTGCCTCAATACCGAGGACGATGATCCAAAACCAGGCATAAAGCCAGCCAATACTGAACCCCGCCCAGCGGCCAAGGGCCTTATCGGCGTATGTGGAAAAGGATCCCGTTTCCGGGTTGGCAGCAGCCATCTCCCCCAGCATGCGCATGACAAGGATGACAACCAGTCCTGCGGCCAGGTAGGCGAGCAGGATACCGGGGCCTGCCTGCTGGATGGCCGCGCCGGAGCCAACGAACAACCCGGCTCCAATGACGCCGGCAATCGCGATCATGGAGAGGTGGCGCGGCTTCAGGGATTTTGAAAGCTGTTGGTCAGCGTGCATCGAACGTCGCCGTCCTTAGTGTTCTTGGAAAGGCCCCCAATGGATGTGCGGTGGGCCAGTTGGCTTTCCCACACTAGCCAGCACCCATCGTCAGCATCCTGTGCAAACTTACATTTTGAGCCACAGCAAAACGGCGCAATGCACAAAAAGTATGATTTTAAGCATCAGATGTTTACCAGGGAGCACAATCGAAACGAGCCTGAAACGACCCCTTGAGGCTTATGGCCGTGTCTCAGCTCACAGAGCGGTAGCGAAGAACCGCTCCACCACCCGCGCCAAGGAGTACGGGTCCTGCACGCCGCACAGCTCCCGCGCTGAGTGCATGGACAGCAGCGGGATGCCCACGTCAACGGTCCGAATGCCCAGCCGCGTCGCGGTCAGCGGCCCGATGGTTGAACCGCACGGGATGTCATTGTTGGACACGAACTCTTGGTAAGCGACTCCCGAGTCATCACACAGGCGAGCCCAGAATGCGGCCCCCGTGGCGTCCGTGGCGTAGCGCTGGTTTGCATTGATCTTCAACAAGGGTCCGCCGTTGAGCAGCGGACGGTTGGCGGGATCGTGCCGCTCCGCGTAATTCGGGTGGACCGCGTGGCCGGCGTCCGCGGAAACACAGAACGACGCCGAGAGGGCCTGCCGCCGTTGGCTCACCGAAGCGCCGTGGCCGTCGGAAATCCGGGTCAGGATGTCCTCCAGGATCGGCCCGCAGGCGCCGGAACGCGAGTTCGAGCCGATCTCCTCGTGATCAAAGGCGGCAAGAACGGCAATGGGACCGTCGGCAGGGGCGGAGGCGGCATGCCCCAGCAATGCCGCCAACCCAGCGTGCGTCGACGAAAGGTTGTCCAAGCGACCCGAAGCGAAGAACTCACTGTTGGCCCCGAAAACCGCCGGTGCCTGCGTATCTGCCACCACGACGTCGTACCCGCCTATTTCTGAAGCATCCACGGAGGCGCCCTGGACGCGCGAGGCGAGGAGGCCGAGCAGGTCTTCCCCGGCCGGGTCGCCCAAGCCAAAAATCGGGTTCATATGCTGCTGCTTGGAAAGGGTGAGGCCGTCGTTGACCGCACGATCCAAGTGAATAGCCAACTGGGGAAAGCGCAGGAGGGGCCCGGTGGATGTGAGGTACTGGGTTCCGTCCCGCATCACCAAACGGCCGGCGAGCTGCAGTTCACGGTCCAGCCATGAATTCAGGAGAGGCCCACCGTAAACCTCCACCCCTGCCTGGAGCCAGCCGAATTTGCCTGTGGTGGGCTTCGGCTTCAATTTGAACGACGGCGAGTCTGTGTGCGCGCCAAGGATGTTGAAAGCCGTGGTCGGACCGGCGTTTTCCGGCGTCACCCAGGCAATGAGGGCGCCGTCGCGGATCACGTAGTAGCTGCCGGAACCGCCTTTCCAAGCTTGCGCTTCATCGAGGCCCACAAAGCCGGCAGCTTCGAGGCGACGCGCGGCCTCGTGTACTGCGTGAAAACTCGACGGCGAGGCCGACACATACGCGGCGAGATCCTGGACATGGTCAACTGCTGCGGAAGCGTTTGAAGGCATGTTCCCGAGTCTAGCCGGAGGGGTTCGCTGTCAGGCCCCGACCGAGGTATCCGCCGTGGCAGGAGCGGGCTTCGGCCCAACCCATGACCACCCCCGGGGAGCCGGTGGTCTTAAGGAAACCTCCCCGTGACATGTTTCCGGATCACTCTTGACCGTTGGACGGGCGTCGTGTCATGGTCAGGTCATGAACAACCTGTTGGACAGCTGGACAGCTGGTCAGGGTCCCTTGGTGCGAGTTGGTGCGGCTGAAGGCGTTCTGGCCGCGTTGCGGGAGGCAATCCAAAACGGACAAATTCCAGTCGGAACCAAACTGGAGTCGGAATCGATGCTGGCCCAGCGCTTCGGAGTGTCCCGGACGATGGTCCGTGAAGCCCTGCGGTCGCTGGCTTCGCTTGGACTCACGTCAACAAAAACCGGCAAGGGCACCTTTGTGGTGTCAGACCAAGTGATCAATGACTTGCGGCTCGGTAAATACTCGGCCCGGCAGCTGCTGGAAGCGCGGCCCCATATTGAAATCCCGGCTGCGGGCCTGGCCGCACAGCGGCGCACCGAAGAGGATCTTCAAGGCCTGCGGGAGATTCTGGACGCTATGGCCGTTGAGGACGAACTCCCGCAGTGGGTGGCCTTGAATTCCGAATTCCACGCCAGGATCGCCAGAGCCAGCGGCAACGGAGTGTTTGCGACCATGCAGGCGGACATCGATGACGCGATGGCGAAGCAGTCCCAGACCCTGAACCAGGTGATAGACCGCCGCGAGGAATCCGGCGTCGAGCACGCGGCGATCCTTGCAGCCATTGAGCGCGGCTCAGCAGATGAAGCAACTTTGGCCATGATGCTGCACCTCCAGGGCGTGGAACACACCCTGGAATCAGTCACCGCCCCACAAAGCGCCCCAATCAGGGCCTGAGACATGAAAGCCAGCACCATGCCACAAAGCGGCCCGCCAGCGGAACCCGAACCTCAATCGACGGGCCCGTCTGCAGCTGTCCGCGACCGACGCACACGCCTTCACGCCCAGATCATCAGCTATCTGGCCCGCAACGGAGCCAGCAAGTTGAAGGACATCCTGGCTGAGGTCGACGTCTGCAGGGATACCCTCATCGTTAACCTCGGGATCCTCGAAGAGTCCAGCATTATCCAGTGCGACCTTCCCAAAGGGGCCCGCTACAGGGCCACGCCCTTCTACTCACTCTGCAGGCCCACGACCCTGCGTCAACGGGAAAAGAACCAGGTGCAGCTGACGGCACGGATCCAGGAAGCCGCCGACGGGAAAATCGTGGTGTCCATCGACGAGGTTCCAGGCTCGGTGGTTCAGGTCCCCGCCTTTGACCAGATTCCCCGTGCAGCTGCCGCAGCCGCCGCGTTAAGCCTTCAGGAAGACGAAGACGCTTTCGCCGTCCAGGTGGTCTACTAGTTCCGGCCGCCGCCCATTAAACGGTGACGTTCAGGGCCGCCGTGTATCCGCCCTGCACTGAGCCTGAAATAGTCGCCAGCTGGTATATGCCTCCGTCGTCACCGAAGACGTTGTCAGAGGTCAGTGTGGTTTTCGGGAAACTGCGGGCGCTGTTCTCATAGCCGGCAGTCGCATACACGGCTTTGCAGGCGCTCTCCGTCAGTGCGATCTGCGAGACAGCAAGTACCTGGCCTGCGGCGCTGGCGTTGCTCATGGATTCAAATACCTCGAAGTGAATATGCGGCCAGCGGCCCATATACGCGCCCGGGAAGATGGTGCTGAACGTCAGCTGTCCGTTGGCATCCGCCTCCTGCACACCCCGGAGGTAGTTCTCGTTTTCCAGTCCGGAATCATAGAGCGAATATTTGCCGTTCTGGTCGCAGTGCCAGACGTACACTGCGGCGCCCGCCAGCGGAGAGCACCCGTTCGCATTGTCCAGCAGCGTCAAAGTGACAGTCAGGGGTACACCCGCCGCCTTGGTACTGGACGTTCCGAAGCTGGACCTGATGTCGCGCCGGACAACCCCCGAAGCCTCCAGCACGTTGGGCCCGTTCGATCCGTCGCCCGGATAGGGGCCCAGCGTTTCCTCCGGGATCTCCACCCCGCATTCGGCAAACGCACGCGTAACGGTACTGCTCGCCTGCGACGACGGTGAGGCGGCCGCCGTCGTACTTTCCGATGGGGTGACGGTAGCGCTGGAGGTGCCCGACGGCGTTGCGCTGCCACCTTCCGTGCCCGGCGTGCAGGCCGCAAGTGCGGCAGCGGCCCCGCTGCCGAGAAGGACGCCAAGGGTGCGGCGCCGGCTAAGCAACGTGGAGAGGTCGAACTCCAATCCTTTGTCGTGGTGGGGATGGGGCTTGGTCATGCTTCCATCAAACCCGCAGCCCCTGTGCCTTGTACATGGTCAGACTGTGGCCGGGCTGTGAAAGGTCAGTAGTCCGGGTTGCTCGGAACAACCAGCCCGGTCTCGTAGGCATACACCACCACTTGCACGCGGTCCCGAAGCTGCAGCTTGCTCAGGATCCGGCGGACATGCGTCTTCACTGTGGCCTCGGAAAGGAAGAACTTGTGTGCGATCTCCGCGTTCGACAGGCCCTCGGCGATGGTCGTCAGGATTTCGGTTTCCCGGGGGGTGAGTTCGTCCAGCAACGGATCCCGGTGCGGGGAGGGTGCGTTCCCAGGCACGGCACCGCCGCGGACATACGTTTCCAGGAGTCGTTGGGTCACCCGCGGAGCAACGACGGCGTCACCGCTGGCAACCAGGCGCACGGCGTGCACGAGCTCCGCCGGGGCAACGTCCTTAAGCAGGAAAGCAGAAGCCCCGGCCTGCAAACCGGTAAACGCGTACTCATCCAGATCGAACGTCGTGAGGATGATGACCCGCGCGTCGGAACCGGAATCGGAGATACGCCGGGTCGCTTCGATCCCGTCCATGGAGGGCATGCGCACGTCCATCAGCACCACATCCGGCTGCAGGTCTTCGACTTGGCGGACGGCTTCAGCACCGTCGGATGCCTCGCCCACAACGTGGAAGTCTTCTTCGCCTTCCAGGATGAGCCGGAAGCCCATCCTGAGCAGCGGCTGGTCATCTACGAGCAGCACTTTGATGTCATCGGTCATGATTCCCCCTTTTCGCCGTTCCAGTGGAGATCGGCGTGCACCGCCCAACCCCCTCTTTTTCCTGGACCGGCGGTAACAATTCCAGCATAGATTCCAGCGCGTTCGTTCATCCCCGCGATGCCCAGGCCCGCGCCCAGGCTGCCTATCGATTCGCTGCCGCCGTCCCGGGTTCCGCGGCCGTCGTCGAGCACGTCAATGGTGACCACATCGCCGTCGCGCGTCACCAGCACGTCCACCCGGCTCAGCGAGCGACCATAGCGCAAAACGTTCGTCAGCGACTCCTGCACGATTCTGTAGACAGTGAGCTCGAAGGCCGGATCGGTCGGCAAGGCCGGGCCGGTATGGGCATAGTGGAGCGGGAGGCCAGCCGTGCGGAACCCCTCAAGAAGCTTCGCGAGGTTGTAGCCGGACTCAAGCGGCGTAAGCGGGGCAGGCCGTCCGGAATCATCGCGCAAAACCCCGAGCACGCGGCGCATATCCGCCAAGGCAGTCCGCCCGGTACGCGAAAGTTCACCAAGGACCTCACCGGCACGTTCGGGATCCTTCTTGACCACCACGGCCGCACCGTCCGAGAGACTGATCATCACCGTCAAGGAGTGGGCCACGACGTCGTGCATTTCGCGGGCGATGCGGTTGCGCTCGGTCACTTTGCCGAGCCGTGTAGTCCTGGCAGCCCATTCCGCGATCTCCGCTTCATGTTCGCGACGCTGCCGAACGGAGATGCCGATGCCCGTGGCCAGGAGGTTCGACAACATAATGGTCACCGCTGTGGCGATGTTGTTGATGAGGTGGAAATTCTCAGGGAGCTCCTGCAGCGTGTCCGCCTGGGCCGGGCTTGTCCACATGAACAGGTACAGAAGGCTCAGGGGCAGGCTGGCTGCGACGAACACAAAGAAAGTGAGGCCGCGCTTGCGGAGGGACGCTACGGCGTAGAGCGCGAACCAGAGGCCCGCAGAAACGTTGGAACCCCACGGGTTAAGGATGGTGGCAGAGACTTCCAAAAACGCGACGGCGAGCACCACCTGGAGCGGGAACTGTCGCCGGAAGACCAACGCGAGGGCAATCAGAAGGAGTATGGCCACGACGAGCCACTTGCCCTCCCCGATCGAGGAAATGATGGTGGGCAACGCCAGGAGTACGTAGCAGAGCACCACCACCGCATCCATGGCACGGGGACGCCTGAAGAAAAAGCGCCGGATCCTGCCTCTGCGGCGCTGGGCAATTTCGGCAAAGGACGCGTCGGCCACGATGGCCGGCGCGTCCTTCACCTGTGGAGCTTCAGTCATGGATTGAGCCTAGACGGCTGGGCGTCTTAGACGTCCCGTTTCTTGATGGCGAACATCGCGGGAATCAGGAAGAGCAGCACGTAGCCCAGGAAGATCAAGCCGCCCTGCCACGGATCGATGACGCCGTCTGTGTGTCCGATGGCGAGGAACCTGCCTCCTGCCTCACTGGGGATGTACTGGGGTACGTACTTCCAGAAGTCGCCCGGCACCAGTGAAAGGAATCCGGAAGCAATGGACAGGACGAAGAACAGGGCCACCAGGACGGTGACGCCACCGGCGGAGTTACGGAGAAGGGTTCCCAACGACAGGCCGATCAGCGCGACGCCGGCGACATACAGGCCACCGGTGAAGATGCTGTACATGACGCCGTCAGTGGACCAGGTGAGATCGATGTCCAAGCCTTGAAAAACGGGCATGGCGATCAGGAAGGTGAGCACCGCAGCGACGGTGGTGATGACGTAGGAGATGACCACAAGAAGCAGGGCCTTGGCCGCGAACGCGGGGATGCGCTTGGGTACGGCGTTCATGGTTGAACGGATCATGCCCGTGGCGTACTCGGAAGAGATGAACAACACGGCCAGAGAGCCAAGGACCAAGGTGCCGATCTGGATGCCGGCGTTCGGCAGGTTGTAGAGGTCAAAGCCGGAACCCGGAGGGAAAGATTTGGTAAGCATCTCCCCGGTGACAGGCTGGCCGGCGTCCTTGGCCTGCTTGATCATCTGGTCCAGAAACGTAAAGCGGATCAAAACGGCAAGAGCGCCAACCCCTACCGTGGCAATCAGCGTGACAGCAAGCAGGATCACGGTGGACGTCAACGAACGGAGCTTGATCCACTCCGACCTGACTACTCCCCCAAAAGTAACGCCGCGGACGCCAGCCGAAGCGTGGGCTGGTGCATTGGTGCGGTTTTCAGTCATGGTGCTCATTGTCCTTACTTTCCTTCCTGCGCAGCAGTGACAGGCTGACCGGACATATGGGATTGGTATTCCACTTCGTCCTTGGTGAGATTGAAGTAGGCATCTTCCAGCGAGGAAACCTGCGGAGTCAGTTCATAGACCAGAACATTGTTGTCCAGGGCCACTTGCGCGATCTCGCGAGGCTGCAGGCCCACCACCTCAAGGGTTTCCGTCTGGCTCTGGTCCACCCGCACGCCATCACCGACGAGAAGGGCCGACAACTGGCTTGCAGCCGAGGTACGAACCAGGGTCTTGGCTTGTTGGGCGCCCGCGATGATGTCCTGCACAGGAGCATCCGCGATGATCCGGCCCCGGCCAATCACGATCAGGTGGTCTGCAGTCTGCGCCATTTCACTCATCAGGTGCGAGGAAAGGAAAACCGTCTTCCCCTGGCTGGCGAGGTACTTCACCAGGTTGCGCACCCACAGAACGCCTTCAGGGTCGAGGCCGTTGACGGGCTCGTCCAGGATCAGGGTCTGCGGGTCCCCCAAAAGCGCAGCGGCGATGCCCAGCCGCTGGCCCATGCCAAGGGAGAACCCTCCGGCTTTCTTCTTCGCCACAGCACCGAGCCCGGTCATTTCAATGACCTCGTGGACGCGGGCGGTGGGGATGCTGTGGGTGGCGGCCATGGCCAACAGGTGGTTGTACGCGCTGCGGCTCGTATGCACAGCCTTGGCGTCCAAGAGCGCCCCAACCTGGTGCAGCGGAGCTTTGTGCTGCGCGTAGTGCAGGCCGTTGACAGTCACGTCGCCGGACGTGGGCGAGTCCAGTCCCATGATCATGCGCATCGTGGTGGACTTGCCAGCGCCGTTCGGGCCCAGGAAGCCCGTCACACGTCCAGCCTGAACAGTGAAACTGACACCGCCGACGGCAGTCTTGTCACCGTAGACCTTGGTCAGGCCTTTTGCTTCGATCATGGAAGCGTTCCCCTCCTCGGAGCACATGAGCGTGCAGATGAGTTTTGAATGTACTCACAACGCTACTCAGAGAGGGCTGGTAAATCGCCTGTCTCAGGGATGATTCAGGGTTCAGTCAGGGTAGTCCTCCCGGATGACCCCGGGATGGTCCTACTCAACTACGGGCAGTGGCGAATAGACACGGAGGACCCGAGGCTTCACGGAGAAGGTCGCTTTTCGGACACCGGGCTTGGGTTCGCCGTCCACGGCAAGCACCAACGGTTGGCCGATTGCCTCCACGGTAATCTCCGTGGCCTCGGTCAGGTGGGTCACCTTGGATGCTGATACGGTGCCCGTGATGACTGCCCACAGCAAGCGGGCCCGTGCGAAGGGCTCATCCGCTGTGATCATGCGGAGGTCGAACACGCCATCGTCCAGAACTGGGCGGCGCAGCGGGGCGTGATCCCTGGGATAGAACCTTCCTCGGCCCATGTAGAGGATCCACAGCTTGTGCCGCTGCCCGTTCACCAAAAGGGTGGTGGGTGAATTCACGCCAAAGGTCCGCAGTGATGCGACCACCCCTGCCAGCGGCTTGCCCATGGCGGGCTGGAGCCGCTCGCGGCGTCGAACAAGGTTGGGGTACACGCCCACGCTGGCGGTATTCAGCATGGCCAGTTCGGAGATCTCCGGCATGTCAGGCAGACCACGCTCCACCACCACATGCCCCAGGTCAACGGATGCAGCTTGGCCATTGCCCAAGGCATCCAGGACATCTTCGATGGAGCCGGCACCAAGATCGCGGGCGAAGTGGTTCAGGGTCCCGCCCGGCAGGACTGCCAGTGGCAGTGAATGTTCGACGGCGGCAGCAGCCGCCGCTCCCACCGTTCCGTCACCGCCCCACACACCCAGCGCCACGGTTCCCGGCCGGGTTGCTGCGGCCTTGATTTCCTCAGCGACGTCCTCACCTTCTGAAATCTCGCGTATATAAGATTTGGGGAATATACGCCGCAGGAGTTCCCCGGTTTCGGGGGAGTAGGACCCACCCAGGACGTTGACCGCGATACTGAGCCCTTCGCCGTCGTGAATTGCCGGCACGTCAGCCGGGGTTCGGCGGGGAGTAGGCTCCGCCGGCCGGGCAGGCCACCACTTGCGGGTGAGGAGGGCTGCACCGGCACCCAGAGCGGAACCGAAGACGACGTCCGAAGGCCAGTGTGCGCCGGTATGCACGCGGGAGTAAGCCACCCCGGCCGCAATGGGCGCCAAGGCCACACCAATCGCAGGTGAGACTATTCCTGCCCCCGTCGCAAATGCCACTGCCGATGCTGAGTGGCCGGACGGCATGGAGGAACTGGTGGGCTGCGGGTTCACGAAGCGGAACAACGGCAGGTGCTCCGGCAGCGGACGCCGCCGGGGCAGGGCACGCTTGAAAATCACATTGGTGACGCCTGACGCGACGCCCAACGCAAGAAGTCCATGAAGGGCGGCGCGGCGGGGTCGGCCGGGCATAGTCGCCATGATGCCCGCAATTCCGAACCAGAGCTTTCCCTTGGTTGCCGCGGCGGAGAGCCGACGGAAGAAGACGTCATGGTCGCCCTGCGGCTGCCTGGAAACAGCCCGCACCAGGAACTGGTCGAGCCGCTCAACACGTTTGGGGCCCTTGGCCACGAAGCCTCGCATCCCCTCACAGTATCGCCTGCCACTCCCCGGGGACCGTCATGGCTACGATGAATTGATGATTCGCGTCCTGACCCCACGGCCGCAGACGGACTGGCAGCTCCTCGTCCCAGGGGTACTGCTCTTGTGCGGCTTCCTGGTCCCGGCTGCCATGCTGCTGCTCGGGCAAGGAGAGCCCGCCTTCAACAGCGCTGACACGTGGTGGCAGGCTTTCGCGTTTACCTTGCACACGCCTTTTTGGGATGGTGTGAACGCAGTCCTGAACCTGGTGGGCTACGTGGGAATGCTCGTGTGCCACGGGCTGCTGGCCATCGCACTGCTGATCTCGAAGCGGCCCGTAACGGCAACATTCGTGGGAGCAACCGGTGTCACCGCCTTGGCCCTTACGCAGCTGGCCAAAGCAGTGGTAGGCAGGGCACGTCCAGAAGGCGCGAAAGTCCTCACGGACACCGGTTCATACCCGTCTGGGCATGTATCCGCCACTACCGCGTTGTTGGTGGTGTTGGCCCTGCTGGTGGGGCGCTGGTGGATGACTGCGTTGGCGGCTTTCGGAGTCCTGGCGATGATGATCAGCCGGACTTACCTGTCTGCCCACTGGTTGAGCGATGTGCTGGGCGGGGCATGTCTCTCGGCGGGTATTGCGCTCTTGATGTGGTGGCGCTTTCGGAATATATGCGTTCACGAGAATGCATCCGCCCGCAGCAGGACTACTTGGCGGGCAGGGGCTTCGCGACGCCGGCAAGCAGGAGAGCGATCAAGATAGGTGCCCCAATGGCCAGCAGTGCCAGGTGGATCCCGGTTTGATCACCGAGGTAGCCCAACAACGGCGGGCCCGCAAGGAACGCGACGTATCCGATTGTGGAGACTACCGAAACCCGTGCTGCGGCATGCTGGGGATCATCGGCGGCTGCTGACATGCCCATGGGGAAGGCCAGCGCCGCGCCAACGCCCCACAGCGCTGCCCCAACTCCGGCGAGGATCACGTTGCCGGCGAAGACGAACAGTGCCAGGCCTACCGCCGCTGCTGCCATGCTGGCGCGAAGAACTGCCACCCGGCCGAACTTGTCGATCGCCTTGCCGCCCAGGAAGCGCATGACGGTCATCGCGAGGACAAAGAGGGCGAAAAGCAACGCACCAGTGGATTCCGAGGAACCCAATCCATCCACGGCCGCCTTGGCAATCCAGTCATTGCCCGCACCTTCGGTGAGGGTCGCACCCAAGACGACGACGCCGATGAGCAGCGTCCTGCCGTCCCGCCACGCCGTCGTGCCCTTGGGAGCCGGGGCGCCGTCGTGAATTTCCACTGCCTCGTGCGGGAGGAAGAACCTGGGGACAGTCAGCGCGAGGGTGACGGCGATCGCGGCGATAACCAGCAAGTGCTCAGGCAGACCCACCCCCAGTTGGGAGAGCCCGGCACCAATGAGTGCACCCAGGAAGGCACCACCGCTGAAAGCGGCGTGGAATTGCGGCATGATGGTCCGCTCAAGCCGGTGTTCGACGTCGGCGCCTTCGATGTTCTGGGCGACGTCCCAGAGACCGATGCCGATGCCGAAGAAGAACAGTGCAATCGCCGTCGCAGGTACCGACGCGGCGATGAGGGAAAAGGCAATGGCCGCACCGGCCGCACCCGCCACGATGCCGGCAACGCGGACAGTGTTCGCAGTGCCGATCCTGCCCACCACCCAGCCTGCCGACGGCAGCGCCAACAACGATCCAACTGCCGTGCAGAGCAGAAGCGTGCCCATCTGCCCCGATGTCAGGCTGAGTGCCTCGGTGACCGCGGGGATTCGGGCCGCCCAGCTGGCGAAGACCAAGCCGTTCATGCCGAAGATCAGGAACGTCGCCACGGCTGCGGCGTTGACGTTGGTGCTTCTGGTATTGGTGGTCATGCAATCACAACTTCCACAGAGAGTTTGTTGAGTCGGGCAAAGTCTTCGGGGGATGGTACGCGGTCTGTCACGATGACGTCCACGAACTCCATGGCGGCAACCAGGGCCCTCGCATTGCCACCCCATTTGCTGCCGGAGGCCGCCACGATCACCCGCGCGGCGGACTCGAGACCGGCGCGCTTAATAGCGGCGTCGTCGAGGTCGTGGGCAAGGATTCCGTCCTTCAGGTTGAGCGCACAGGGGGTCACGACGGCGGTGTCGAACCTCAGGGAGCGAACGTTGGCTTCCGCCATGGGTCCCCTGAATGACTGCTCACCTGCGGTGAGCGTGCCGCCGGGGAGGATGAGTTCCGGGGCGCGGCCGTCCTTGTTTTGTGTCAGCGCCTCGACGCTGTGGAGGGACATGGGCATCAGGGTCAGCTCGCGGTTGCTGAGCCGGCGTGCGATCTCCGTTGCTGTTGACCCGCTGTCCAGCCAGACGTGTTCGCGGTCCTGGATCAGTCTGTCGATGGCCGCGGCGATGCGCTTCTTGGCCTCATGGTCTTCGAGTTCTCGTTGCCCATACCCCGGATTCTCGCCGCGGGCCAGGAGACTGCGCGCACCTCCGTGCACGCGCTTGAGCACTCCATTGGACGCGAGGATCTCAAGGTCCCGGCGGATAGTGGCGCCTGAAGCCCCGGTCGCGGAGACCAATTGGTCAACAGTTACTTCTTCTTGCCCGCGCAGCAACTCGCCGATAAGCCGGTGGCGGTCAGTAGTTCCCATGGTTCTACCGTAGCAGGATTGTGATCATTTAATCATCGTGTGTGATCAAATGCGCACCCACCCTGTCTCGCATCCCCCTGCCTTCCCGCGAACGCTCCTGCATTGCGCGACGGTTTCCACTCTGGCGGTGAGCGAGCGTCCGGCCCAAACGTGGGGGATGTGAACGAGCGTCCGGGTTACCGGGCTCGCTCCACGCGCTTCTCGTCCCACACCGGCTCTTCGGATTCGTAGACCTTGCCGTCGGAACCAAAGATCAGGAAGCGGTCGAAGGACTTGGCGAACCAGCGGTCGTGCGTGACGGCCAAGACCGTGCCCTCGAAAGCATCGATGGCCCGCTCCAAGGCCTCGCCCGAATGGAGATCCAGGTTGTCGGTAGGCTCATCGAGCAGCAGAAGCGTGGCACCTGAAAGCTGGAGCAGCAGGATCTGGAACCGGGCTTGCTGGCCACCGGACAAGGACTCGTATTTCTGCTCCGATTGCCCCGCCAGACCATAGGAATCCAGGGCTCCGGCAGCGGCCTCCCGCGGAAGACCTGAGCGGTGTTCGTCGCCGCGGTGGAGGATCTCCAACAGCGTGCGGCCCAGGAGGTCGGGACGGACGTGGGTCTGCGCGAAGAACCCGGGCCTGATGCGGGCACCCAGCTTCACCGTCCCCTCGTGCGGAACTTCAGCGATAACGACGTCGGACACCGGCAGGTGCTCGCGCTCCGGGTCGGTGCCGCCGGTGGCGAGCAGACGCAGGAAGTGGCTCTTGCCGGAACCGTTGGAACCCAGCACGCCCACGCGGTCCCCGAACCAGATCTCGGTGGAGAAAGGCTTCATGAGACCCGTAAGCTCCAGCTTTTCGGCCACCACGGCACGCTTGGCGGTCCTGCCACCCTTAAGGCGCATCTTCACGTTCTGCTCGATGGGCAGCGCCTCGGGCGGCCCGGCCTCCAGGAATTTGGCCAGACGGGTCTGGGCTGCCTGGTAGCGGTTGGCCATGTCGGAACGGAAGGCGGCCTTGTTCTTGTACATGTTGACGAGTTCTTTGAGCTTGATGTGCTCCTCGTCCCAACGTTTGCGAAGCTCTTCGAACCGCGCGTTCCGGTCGGCCCGGGCTTCCACATAGGAGCCAAAACCGCCACCGTGGATCCACGCGCCGGCACCGTTGATTCCCGGCTCAAGAGTCACGATGCGGCCGGCCGCGTTGTTGAGGAGCTCCCGGTCGTGGCTGATGAACAGAACGGTCTTCTTGGACTCGTTGAGCTTGGATTCGAGCCAGCGCTTGCCCGGGACATCGAGGTAGTTATCCGGTTCATCCAGCAGCAGCAGCTCATCCGGACCAGCGAAGAGCGCTTCCAGCACCAGGCGCTTCTGCTCGCCACCGGACAGGGTGGAAGCACGGCGGAACTGCGCCTTGTCGAAGGAGATGCCGAGCGCTGCCATGCAGACCTCGTCCCACACGGTCTCGACGTCGTACCCACCGGCATCGCCCCAGTCCACGATGGCCTGCGCATACTTCATCTGCGTGGGCTCGTCGTCGTGCTCCATCATGGCCAGTTCGGCTTCTTCCACGGCCTTGGCAGCTGCCGCGAGTCCGGCCTGCGCCGTGGAGACAAGGAGGTCGCGGACGGTCGATTCGTCGCGGACCTGCCCGACGAACTGCCTCATGATGCCCATGTTCCCCGAGCGGCCGACGGCGCCTTCATCAGGGGTGAGATCTCCGGCAATGATCTTGAAGAGGGTGGTCTTGCCGGTTCCGTTGGGTCCGATCAGCGCCGTCTTTGTGCCGTCGGGGACCTTGAAGGTCACGCCGTTGAGCAGCTGGGTGCCGTCGGAGAGGAAGTAGTCGATGCCGGAAACGTCAATATGGGCCACGTTTCAATCCTCCCACGCCAAGCAATTAACGCCCGACGGCGGCAGTCGGCTTGAGCAGCGACGCCCGGTCAGGGCTGGAGCCGGGCAGAGCCGGGTCAGCCTGCTGCAGTAAGGAACGATTTCAACAGCGGGCCACTGGTGGTGGCGCCCAATCCGCCGTCTTCAACGAACACTGCGACCGCCAAATCGCCGTGAGTGGCCACAATCCACGCATGGGTCTTGGGCGGGTTGTCGTTGCCGAATTCAGCCGTTCCAGTCTTCGCACCGACTGGGGCGCCCGGCACCGAGGCCAGGAATCCGGCATGTCCGGACGTCACTACCGCCCGCATCATGTCGGCCAGCGAGGCGGCCTCTGCCTTGGTGATCGGTTTGGTTGAGGCCGGCGAAGCGGGGAGTGCACTGGCCGTGGAAGAGTCCGACGACGGCGTGGCGGAGCCACTGTTGGTGGGCGTTGCACTTGGGGTTGCGCCGCCGGATGCCGTAGCCGGCACTGCGTCCGCGTTGAGGACAAGCTGGGGCGAAACAGGGGCACCGTTGGCAACGGACGCTGCCATGACGGCGGCCGAGAGCGGGGAGAAGAGCACTTTGCCCTGGCCAATCATGGAGGCGGCGTGTTCTGTGCCCTCGGCAGCACCGGGGACGGAGCCAAGGAAGGCATCTGCACCCAGTTTGGGAGCCTCGACGGCTACACCGAGGGCTTGGGCCGCCGACTCCAACTGGTCCTGGCTGACGGTGTCGCGGGCATTAATGAATGCCGTGTTGCAGGAGTGCGCAAAGGCATCCCGCAGGGCCACGGATCCCAGCGAACTCTCGGGGTAGCCCTCGGCGTTCTTGAAGGTACGTCCGTCAACGGTCACCGTGGGTGGGCACTCGACCTTCGTGTCGGGAGTGGCCCCGTTCCGGAACATTGCCAGGGAATCGACCATTTTGAAGGTGGAACCCGGAGCGTATTGTCCCAGCATTGCCGTGTTGTAGCCGTTGCTGCCGGGCCCGGACGCGGCGGCAAGAACAGCACCCGTGGAGGGCCTCAGTGCGACGATGGCCGATGCCGGTCCCACTCCGGCCAGTGTCTCCTCGGCCAGCTGCTGCAGTTTCAGGTCGAGAGTGGTTTTGAGGGTGGTGCCGGCTGCTGGGAGGGATGAGAAGAACACCTTGGTCCCTGGCGTCTCGCCTTCGGTCTTGGCCTTGGCGCTGGCAATGACCTCTACACCGTCTTTGCCGCGCAGGAGGTTGTCGTACTTCTGCTGCAAGCCGCCCGTTCCAGTGGTGTCACCGGCGCGGAGTGCGCCGTTGGACTTCTCGATCTGCTCGGCACTGGCCTGCCCGACGCTTCCGAGGAGCGCCCGCGCAAAGGTCCGTGTTGGTGCGAGGGCCATGGAGTCCAGGATGCTCGAACCGCCGGGTATGGCCTCAATCTTTGCCTCGGTAATCTCCGGCGTATAGGCGCGGAGAACCAGGCCTTCCACAAACGCCTGCGCGCCGGAAGCGGCCACCTGCTTGGCGTATTCTTCGACGTCCAGTCCAAGCAGGGTGGCCATGGCACGCGCGGAGGCGTCGGCCTGTTCTGCAGGAACCTTGGTCTTGTCGATGCCCACCCGGAACACCGGACGGTCCTCGACTATCGGGGCATCGCCGGCGCCGAGGATCTGGCCGCGCTGGGCGGGAACGGTTTTGACGGAGAGCGTCTCGCCGTCGGAAAGTTCAGGGGCGAGCAAGGCCGGGCTCCACTGCACGGCCCACTTATCGCCGGACTTCTTCAAGGTGGCCTGCGAGCTGTACTCCCACTTGGCCGCCCCGATGTTCCAGCTGTACTTAAGGGGGAAAGTGGCGGTGCCGCCGTCGAGCTTCACCTCACCGGATTCAACCGAGGGCTTCGCATCGAGGCCTTCAAACACGGCTTTCAGTTCATCGTTGGCCGCGGCAGCGTCCTTGCCGTCAACGGCGAGCTGACCGACGTCGAGCGCTGCCAGGGAGGATGCAAGCTGCTTGGCCGCACCTTCCGCGCCGGAACGGCCGTCGTCGCAAGCGGCCAGTGAGCCTGCCATGACGATAGCGGCCAGGCCAATAACAAAAGTACGTGTTTTCCCCATTTGCCACATTATGCCCGGTTCCCCTGACAGTTTCTTGTTGCGCCCGGAAAGCGGACGGCCGCCGCCTGCCACCCCGGAAGGAGGCGGCAAGCGGCGGCCGTCGTCACAATCGCTTTAGGGCGCGCAGGTGAACTTCGCATCACCCCAGACACCGTGTGCGCCATTGATGGAACCGGACGGATCCACCACCAACTCCACATATGCCGCACCGGTCAAGTCAACGGACACGGACTCCGGAGCGAATCCCGGCGTGTACGTCCGCGACTGGTACTTGTTCACGCCGTCGGCGTTGACCTTGAAGATGATGTTGCCGCCAAAGCCGCTCTCCAGGCCAACTTGTGAGGTGAACGAGGTGCACTTGCCGCCCAGGTAGTACGTGATTTTGGAGGCAGCGTGGACACCGAGTCCCTTGGCGAAAACTGGCTGCTGGCCGGTCGCAGGATCGGTGTAGTTGATGGCCAACGGCTTGTCCGGGGAGGATGCCGAGTCCTTGTTGGCCACGTTCTTGCCAATCACGCCGTAGCCGTTCAATGCCTGGACCCACGGTGTTTCCGAGGCATAAACGGTCCCGTGCGGAACATCCGGCAACGGCTGCGAAGTGACTTTCCAGTCGAAGAACTTCACCCGGGTGTCAGTGGGCAGCGTGACCGAAGCCAATTCCTTGGTGGGGTTCAGCCGGACCGTGTTCGAAAACGCCTGGTACTTGTATTGCGTGTATTCCGGGGACGGTCCGTTGGCGTTGTTTCGGCCTTGCCCGGACACCGCGAGCGTGGCGCCGTTCAGGACCGAGGGCTGCAACCAGTTGGGAAAGAAGATGGACTGCTTCTCTATGCTTCCATCGGAATATGTCAGCGTCAGCACTGGGCTTGTGCCGTTGCCAACAGCAGCCGAACCCAACACGGCCAGGTGCGTGCCCTTACCCTTCACTGCGATGGTCTGCGCGGACAGTGCCACGGAATTGGGGACATCCGGTCCCACCGCCGGCCACGTGTAATCGACCTGCGTTGGCTTCCCGGCGTCGACGGTCACTGTGCTGCCCGGCCTGACGCCGCCCGCCGGTACCGTAGCGGCAGCCAACTGCTCGGCAGCGAAGGTAGCCCCTCCGCCGTCGAAGTTTCCAAGCGGCTTGCCCGCCACCGTGGTGACGGAAACGGTGTTGTACGCCGCGGCAAGTGAACCGTAGGCAACGTAGATCTGGTTGCCGCCGGTCACCGACTGGTTCGAGCCGGACGCACTGTACGACGCCGACACCCGCACAGTCTGCTGGCCCGCCTTCGCGCTGGAGCCGGGTTTGATGACGAAAGTGGCACTGGTTGTGGCTCCGCCTTCCACCTTGGCCGCCGTTGCGCCGGAGGACGAGACGACCGTCCAGCCCTCGGGAAGAACCGGTGTGAGGACCACATTGCTCTTGGCTTTGGTTCCGGTGTTCACGAATGCCGCGGTGACCGTTGTTTCCTGATCCTGGAAGACTTGCTGGCCGGTGGTTACGCGTACCTCGGCCGCGGTGTCTTCCTGGCTCTTGCCGCCCAGCGGACCGGCCTGCTGGAGTTGGACTGTGGCGGACTGGTTGGACGCGATCGATCCGGTCTTCACCCAAATGGTGCCGTTGTTGGCCTCATCGAAGAACCAGCCGGTGGTTGCAGCCGCGTAGTCAGCCCGGGTGGCGTACTGGGCGAGTTTGGTACCGCCAATCTTCACGTCCTTGGGTGCGGCGCCGGCGTGGACCTTCAGCTCGTAGGGGCGGGCTGCGGCCTTGCCCGTGTACTCGCCCTTCCTTTCACCGATGGACACTTTGACGCTGCTGTTGCCGGTGCCGGGAGCGTCAACGGAGAAGAGCTGGCTTGAGGATTTGCCGTCCTTGAACTCGCGGGTGACCTTGTCATCCTCATAGAGGGTGAAGGTGTCTTGGCCCTTGGCGTAGACGTCCAGGGTGATCATGGAGTCTTCCGGGACCAAGGACGCATTCCGTGCCACGATGCCTTGCGGAATCACCGCACCCGCGCGAACGAACACCGGCAGCTTGTCCAGGGGTGCGTTGTAGCCGTTGAGGATCTGGCCGCCCTGGTAGAGCTTGCCGGTCCAGTAATCCACCCACTCCTGACCGGCGGGGAGGAAAATGCCGTTGCGGACGTCGGTCTGGGTAAAGACGGGAGCCACCAGGAAGTCCGAGCCGAGCATGAACTGGTTGTTGGCTTCGGCGCCGTAGGACCATTCCTGATCGGGGAACTCAAGGGCCATGGAGCGCATCATCGAGACGCCCGACGTGGAGGCTTCCTGCGCCAGCGTATAGATGAAAGGCATAAGCTGCTGGCGCAGTTGCAGGTAGTGGCGGTTGATGGCCGTAGCTTCGTCACCGTAGAGCCATGGACGCTTGTCCGTAGCAGCCCAGCCGGACATGGAGTACAGGGCCGGAGCGAAGGCCTTCCACTGGAGATCGCGGACGTAGGATTCCGGGGACCCTCCAAAGATCCCGTCGACATCACCCGTGGTGAACGCCAGACCCGAGTTGCCGGCTCCGGTGAGGGCCGAAACCTGCCAGCGAACGGCGTCGAGATTTCCTGAATGGTCGCCCGTCCACTGCATGCCGCACCGCTGGGAGCCAGCCCAGCCTTCCACCATCAGCGAGGTGCCGCGGGCATTCGAGTACTGCTCGATGCCGCCGTGCGCCGCCTCGCAACCTGTGAGCGCCTGGCGGTAACCTTGGCCGACCCATGCGACGTCCAGCTTGCGAAGCCGGACACCGGCCTCGCCCACTTCGTATTCCTGGTTGGTCAGGGAACGCTGCGTCCAGAGGCCAACTTTGAGATCGGTTTCGTCCTCAATGTTGCTCACGGTTTCCGGGAGCTGTTGGTACTCACAGCCGTAGCCGTCGTTGACCAGCATCCAACCGGCGGGCATGTCGTTCTCCACGAACTTCCGCGCGGTCTTGATCGCGTCCGGGGTGCGCTGCTTGGCCCCATCCGGATCTCCGAAGCCGGAGGATGAGTAGCCCGGGTTTGAGCGGTTGTAGCAGTCCGCATCACCGTATTCCAGGGCGTACACCGGGGGCATCATCGGTTTGCCGGTCAGCGTGGTGTACGCCCCCAGGGACTGCTTGTAGTCACCCACGAAGTAGTAGGCGTCAAAGCGCTTTTCTTCATGCGTAGTAGTCGGCTGGTCCTTGAAGTCGTAGGAACCGCGGGCGAAGGTGTTGCGCAGGACGCCATAGCCCAGGGAGGACATGTAGTACGGCACGGCATTGGGGTACCCGTCGTCGTCCCAATCGAAGTTCCTGGCGATGTTGATCAGGGCGCCGGTGTGGACGGAGCGGCCGTTCTGCATGCCGCCGCCGATGAATTGCTCGCCGTCGTGCTGCTTGAGGTGTTGCGTGGCCGAGTTCGCGCCAAAGGTGATGGGGGTTGACTCCTCCAGGACCACGGAGCCGTCAGTCCGGGCGACGCGGAACTGGGTGGTGGCCTTGTTGATCTGCAGGCTGATCTTCGCGGTTTTCAGCGTAAGGGTTTCGCCGTCTGTGACTGTGGGCGCGGTGCCGGGGAACCTGTCCTTGCCCACCACGATGTTGGCCGTCCTGGCCGGGTCGCCTTGATCCCTATTGGCCGGGTCCGTGAATTTTCCGCTGGGATCGGCTTCCACCCGGAAGTTGGCATCGTCCAGGAACGTCACGCGGATGGCGCCTTTTTCGGTAGCGAGGTCGACGGCGCTGCCGGACTGGGTAAAGCCGGTCACCGCCCCGAGGGGTACTCCAGCAGCGTCGACGGGTACTTCCGGGGTGACGGCCTTGATGACCGCGGGGTCGCCGGGAGCGGCATTGGCAGCGGCGGCGAAGGTGAGGGCCGGGATGGTTCCTGCGAGGAGCAGCGAGGCGAGGCCGAGTGAGGCTGCCTTCCTGGTGAGCGAGCCTATTCTGGCGCGCCTGGAGCTGTTGGGGGCAGCTCCGGGCAGACCCAAGGAGGGTGCGGACATGTGAGCCAACTTTCGAAGAGTGACAGTTTGTGATCTAACTCATAGCGAAACGTGCACTAATCGTCACTGCTTGGAAGTCAAAGGTCAACCGTTTCACCAAAATTGGCGCCCAACTAGGGGACAGCAAACGCTCTAAAAGGGGCTCATTGGGACGTTTACTGTCCCCTACTTGGGTGAGCAGGGTGCGGGCGCTAGTGCCCGCGGATGATCCGGCGCTGGGTTGCGGCAGCGATGGCCGCAGTACGGTTGTCCACCCCGAGCTTGGAGTAAATGTGGACCAGATGTGTCTTCACGGTGGCTTCGGAAATGAAGAGCTGCTTGGCCATGGCCCGGTTGCTCATCCCCGTGGCTAGCAGCTCCAACAGCTGGACTTCCCTGGCGCTGAGAACCGGCGAAGGGTTCCTGATCCGCCCCATCAATCTAGCCGCTACTTCGGGCGCCAAAGCCGTCTGGCCCGCAGCGGCGGACAGGACAGCCTGCCGGATCTGTTCCGGGGGCGCATCCTTGAGCATGTACCCACTGGCGCCAGCTTCCACGGCGGCGAGGATGTCGGCGTCGGTATCGTACGTGGTCAGAATCAGGACCGGCGGCGGGGGAGTTCCAGCCTCCCCGGCTTTGATTTTTTCAGTTGCTGTCACTCCGTCCATGCCACCGCCCATCTGCAGATCCATCAGCACCAGATCCACGGGCTCCCCAAGCGTATGGAGCCTGCTCAACTCGTCCAGCGCGGCGTCACCGTCTGCAGCCTCAGCCACCACGAGCACACCTGGAAAATCGCCCAACATGGCACGCAGCCCAGCCCTGACCACCGGATGATCATCAACCAGCAGAACCCGAATGTCGCTCATTCCGCCCCCTCCCCGCTCGGCAGCGGCACGCGGATGGCCACCACCGTCCCCTCACCTGGCGCCGACTCGAGGTCCAGCGTGCCATCCAGTGCCGCCAGTCGTTCGCGCAGGCTCAGAAGCCCGACGCCGGTGCCGTCGCCGCGTGCTGGACCGTCCGCCGTCGTCGGTTCAAACCCGACGCCGTCATCGAAAACGTCCAACGTCACCTCAGTGCCAAGGAAAGACAGGGTCACGACGGCGGCACGCGCCTTGGCGTGCGCCCACACGTTCGCGAGGGAGGCCTGGGCAGCCCGAAGCAGGGTGGTCTGGTAAGTGTTCGGAAGTTCCACAGGGGTGCCCACTACCTCAAACCGGCATCGCAACGCCGTTCCACGGGCGGCCGCCTCGGTTTCGGTCTTCTCACAAAGCCGCCGCAACGTATCCACAAGCCCGGACTGTTCAAGATCGGGCGACCGCAGCCCCCGTACGAAACTGCGGGCCTCCGACAGGTTGGCAGATGCCGTCTCCTGGACAATCCGGAGCCGCTCCTTCGCCGTCTCCACATCGCCGCTGTCCAGTGCTTTCTCCGCTGACCGGCCCATGAGGACGATGCTGGAAAACCCTTGCGCCAAGGTGTCGTGGATTTCGCGGGCGAGGCGTTCGCGCTCGGCGAGCATGCCGGCGTCGTGCTGTGTTTTGGCGAGTTCGTCGCGCGTACGGCGCAGTTCCTCTGCAACCAGGCGCTGGTTCTCGGCTTCCAGGAACAGGGCGCGGTAAGCGAGCCCGGTGACCACCGCGAATGCCGCCCCGAACACGGGTCCCAGCACCATCGCGAGCTGCAATCCGCCGTCGGCAGTTCCCCTGCTGTGGAACCACAGGGCACCCACCAACAAGGCGGTGCTCACCGAGATGGCCGGCAGTGCAAGGCGCCGCGGAAGCAGATGCAGCTGCAGGAAGAACAGAGGAAAGGCCACCCAGGCGAAGTCACCACTGACCAAGAGCAGCAGCAGCCAGAGCGCCATGACGGCAGCCAGCCACCAAAGCGCGTAGGGCGCAGGGTTGAACCTGGAGGGATCGCTGGCGTGCCGCTTCTCCAGCACGGTTCCTGCGAGGTACACCAAGGCCAGCAATGCGGAAAGGCCCAAACCGGCGGTCACGGCCACCGGGGAAGGCGCACCTGTGGGGCCGGCGCCCGCCAGCAGCCGCACGATCGCCACCAGCAACAGCACCGCGAAACCGACGTGCAGGCTCACGCGCAGGACGCGGAGGATCGTGGCGGAACCGGTGGGGGACTGCATGCCTTCCAGCGTATCCCCGGCCCTCCGCCCAAAGGCCCGAAATCCCTGTCGCAGGGCCCGAATCAACCATTCGGTTGATTCCCCTTTCAACCACTCGACTCCAGTGAATCCATCCGCCTCCCGATGTCCGGGAGGCGCTTCGCCGGAAGAGTTGGAAGCACGGGACCAAGCCCGAATTCAACAGAAGGAATCCGATGTTTCTCGCCATCCGCGACATCCGCTTCGCCAAGGGCCGATTCGCCCTCATGGGCAGCGTGGTCGCACTCATCACGTTGCTGCTCGTCATGCTGTCCGGGCTGACTGCCGGATTGGGCAACCAGTCCACCTCAGCCATTGCTGCCCTCCCCGTACAGCAGATCGCCTTCGGAGCGCCCGCGGGCGGTGAAGCGAAAGCGTCGTACACGGAATCGGAAGTCTCGGCCACCCAGCTTCAGACATGGTTTGAGCAGTCAGGCGTGAGCTCGGTGGAGGCCCTCGGCATCAGCCAATCCCGTGTCCAGTCTCTGGGCGACGGCGGCACCCCGAAAGGCACCGCCAACGTCGCGGTCTTCGGTGGAGCTAACGCTCCAGTGGCTGTGGAGGACGGAACCGTGGTCGTAGGCGCAACAGTGGCCAAGGACCTCGGCCTGACGAAGGGCAGCCGGCTCCGCCTGGGCGGTACTGACCTGACGGTCGCAGATGTTGTGGAGGACCAGTGGTACTCGCACACCGGCGTCGTGTGGACCACCCTGGACACGTGGCGTTCAGTCGCCCACGCCGCGCCGGGTACGGCCACCGTCCTCGCAATTACTTACGACGCCGGGACTTCCGTCGACGTCGACGCCGCCAACGCTGCGGCCGGCACAGTCAGCACGGACCGCACCGGTTCCTTCCAGGCGTTGGCGTCCTACAAGAGCGAGAACGGTTCCCTGCTCCTGATGCAGGCGTTCCTCTATGGAATCTCGGCCTTGGTGATCCTGGCCTTCCTTACGGTGTGGACGGTTCAGCGAACCCGCGACATCGCCGTTCTCAAAGCCTTGGGCGCGTCCTCCGGTTACGTCCTGCGGGATGCCTTGGCCCAGGCGGCACTCGTGTTGCTCGCGGGCGCGGCGCTGGGGGGACTAGTGGGGCTGGCCGGGGGAGTCCTTGCGGCCAAAGCGGCACCGTTCCTGGTCACGCCGCTTACCACTCTGCTGCCCGTGGCCGGGATCGTCATCCTTGGCCTGGGCGGAGCAGTACTGGCGGTCCGCAAGGTTGCCACGGTTGATCCACTGCTGGCTCTCGGCGGCAACTAAAACATTCCTCGAAAGGCATATCCCATGAACACTGCACTTGGTCTTATCAACGTTTCCCTCGAATACCCCGATGGCGGCTCCACGCTCAAGGCGCTGGACTCCGTGGACCTGGGCGTTGCCCGCGGAGAATTCCTCTCACTGGTTGGCCCCTCCGGCTCCGGCAAATCCTCGCTGCTTGCCGTCGCTGCCACGCTCATCAAGCCCACGGCCGGGCTGGTCATCATCGATGGACAGGATGTCGCTGCCCTAAAGGAGGCCGAACGCACAGCCCTGCGCCGGGACAAGGTGGGCATCATCTTCCAGCAACCCAACCTGCTGCCGTCACTGACCGCCGTCGAACAGTTGATGGTCCGCGAGCATCTGCGCGGCAACCGCGCGAAGGAGGCCCGGCGCGAGGCGGAGCAGCTGCTCGACGTCGTGGGGCTGTCCGCGGCCCTGCATAAGCGGCCGCACCAATTGTCCGGTGGGCAGCGGCAACGCGTGAACATCGCCCGGGCCCTCATGGGCAAGCCGACGGTATTGCTGGTGGATGAACCCACGGCCGCCCTGGATCACGAACGGAGCGAGTCCATTGTCCGGCTCCTTCGCCAGGTGACAGACGAGTTTCAGACAGCGACGGTCATGGTCACCCACGACACGGAGTTCCTGCCCCTCACGGACGCAGTCGCGACCATGCGGGACGGACGGATCAGCCGCGCATCAGTCCCGTCGGCCCTGCCCAACTAGGGGACAGCAAACGTCGCTACGGAGCCTCATTGGAGCAAGAGCTGTCCCCTAGTTGGGTGTGGCGAGGAGGGCTTGGTCCTGCGCATCGTCGTAGGCATCCCGGGCCTCCATGATGGTGGGGACGTGGCTCTCGGCCCATTCACGCAGCAGGGAAAGAGGTTGCAGCAGCGACTCACCCATGGGCGTGAGCTGGTAGTCCACGCGGGGCGGCACCTGTGCGAAGACAGTCCTTGTGATGAGGCCATCGCGCTCCAAAGTACGCAGCGTTTGGGTGAGGACTTTGGGAGTCACCACATTGACCATTTTGCGCAGCTCGGAGAAACGGACCGGCCCGTCGCCAAGCACCTGAATCACCAGCGAGGCCCACTTGTCGCCGATGCGCTGGAAGATCACGCGCGACGGGCAGTTGGGGTCCAGGATGTTGGCGGGGAGGTCTTTAGTATCCATGAGGTAACTGAGTTCCTTTGAAGCTATCGGTATCCAATGGATACCTTTGTTGCATTGCAAGGATAGCAACCCCAAGGAGAGCAATGAAAATCGCAGTCTACGGCGCAACGGGCATGGTCGGTAGCCAGATCGTCAACGAGTCCATCAACCGGGGCCACGAGGTCACCGCCATCTCCCGCAAGGGCGCCGATGTTCCCGGCGCCGCAGCCCAGGCTGCGGACCAGGCCGACGCTCAGACCTTCGCTTCCGTCGCAAAGGACCACGACGTCGTCGTGCTGGCTACGGGTCCCAGCCGCACCGGCGGGGACCATGCAGAATGGCTCGATGCCATGGCTACCGCTTTCAGCAACGCCGAAGGCACGCGCCTGATGATCGTGGGCGGTGCCGGAACCCTGGAAATCGACGGCGTCCGACTCCTCGACTCCCCGGACTTCCCCGAGGCCTACAAAGCCGAGGCCACCACTGCAGCCAAGGCACTGGAAGCCGTGAAGCAGACTCCCGAATCCCTCGACTGGACCGTTCTGGCGCCTGCGCCCGTCATCCAGCCCGGCGAACGTACCGGTGCATACAACGTTGCCAAGGATTCACCGGCAGGCAGCACCATCTCCACGCAGGACTACGCGGTAGCCATGCTGGACGAGATCGAAAGCCCGGCCCACCGCCGCGCCCGCTTCACTGCGGCAAACTGACGGCGGCCAACGCAAAGTCAGACTGGCCAACGCTAAAGCCCCAGGCCAAGCCCGGGTACCTTTGCCTTGAATATGTCCTTGAGGGCATGTTTCGCGGCATGGTACCCGGGCATGCCTGTAACTCCGGGTCCGGGCGGCGTTGACGACGAACACAGGTAGACGCCGGGCAGGGGAGTCCTCCAGGGGACATTGGACACCACGGGACGCTGTACCAAGCCGCGCAGATCCAACATCCCAGCGCTGAAGTCTCCGCCCACGTAGTTTTCGTTGTACGCGGACAGTTCCGCCGCCGTCGTGGTTTTTGAAGCCACCACAACGTCGCGGAAGCCCGGGGCGTACCGTTCAATCCGGGCAGTGACGGCCTCGGACATGTCTACCGTGGAATTCTTCGGAACGTGGCAGTAGGTCCACAGGACGTGCCGCCCTTGAGGCGCGCGGGAATGGTCCAGCATTGTCGGCTGGGAAACCAGGACATAGGGCTCAGAGGGGTATTTGCCCATGTCCACGAGGTTTTCCGACTCGGCCATGGCCCTCCGCGAACCGCCCACGTGCACCGTCCCGGCCTTGGCCAAGCCAGCGTCCCGCCAGGGCACTGGACCGGAAAGGATGAAATCGACCTTGCAGGCTGCATTCCCGAAGCGGAATGTTTCAAGGGATCGCCTGTACTTGTCAGGGATTTCGGCCCCACCGAGGCGGGCCAAGGTGGGCGGAGCCACATCCAGCAGGACGGCCTTCGCTGGACGGACCTGGTCCAGCGAATCAACCCGTTCACCCACTTGGATGGTCCCACCGTGCGCGCTCAGATCATCCGCCATGGCCCTCGCAATTGAGATCGACCCGCCAACGGGCACGGGCCAACCGCCCGCGTGGGCAAGGACACTTAGCAACAACCCGGCGCCGGTGGAACTGAGCGATGGTTGCGAGCCGAGCGCATGCGACATCACGCCCGTGAGGAGAGCTGGAGCTGCATCCTCGCGGAATCGGCGGCCCCAAAAAGGAGTGCCCTGGTCGAGTGTGGCCAACCCGAACAAGACTGCCGCAATGGGGTCTCTCGGCAGGCGCAACAGTTGGTTCGACGTGAACTCCACAACGCCGTCCACTCGGGCCAGCAGGGGACCCAGCAACCGGCCATAAGCGGGACCGTCCACTCCCAATTCCTCAACGGTCCGCTCCAGGGACTGGTAGGCCAACGCAGCTCCGCCGCTGTCCAGGGGAGTGCCGTGCTGGACTTCGGGGACGCGAAGCTCCACGCGGCGGGACAGTTCGAACGCACGGAAGAACGGTGAGGCCAAGGCCATCGGATGCACCGCAGAGCATACGTCGTACAGGTACCCGGGCTCCAGCAATTCGCTGGTCCTCGATCCGCCGCCAATGTCCGAAGCGGCCTCGTAGACCTTCACCTCCAGTCCGGCACGGGCCATGACCACTGCCGCGGCGAGCCCATTCGGGCCGGCTCCGACGACGGCGACATCAACCATCGCTCTTTACCTCCGAACGCCGGGCTTCTGCAGTTCCGGCGGCTGCTGTGGCCCGCTCGGCTACCCAAGGGAATACGGAACGCGAAGGACGGAAAAGGTCGATACGGAACCAGTCCCGTGCGCCGTCAAAGGGTCCGCCGTGGGGGTCGTCCTGACCTGCCGCCCGGAGGGGATCTTGGGCGGGGTCCCATATATCCAGGACCACGCGTGCCATCAAATAGGCAGTGGCAACCATGTGAAGACCCACGGCCAGAACGTAGTAGGACATGTCGATGTTGTGCTGGACGGATCCGCCGCTGGTGGCCTGTCCGAGGTACATCCAGATGGCAGCCCAGTGCAGCCCTTCGGCGGCTTGCCAGATGAGGAAGTCGCGCCATCGCGGGCGCGCCAAGGCCAGGAGCGGGATCAGCCAGATGACGAACTGCGGGGAGTAGACCTTGTTGGTGAGAATGAAGGCGGCCACGATGAGGAAGGCAAGCTGGGCGAGACGCGGCCGTCGCGGGGCGCAAACAGCCAGGACTCCGATGAGCGCGCAGGCAGCAATGAACAGGTAGAGCGCCAGCGTGTTGATGGTTGCCGCGTTCATCTGTGTCCAGTGGAGCCGGTCTGCCACCAGGTTGTAAGCGAACCAGGGCGAGCTGTAACCGGCGGGACGTGATTGCGTAAATTCGAAGAAGTAGCGCCACCCCGAAGGATTCAACGCCGCGAGGGGCAGGTTCACAGCCAACCACGAAGCCGCGGCCGCTCCGGCCGTGACGAAGAAGACCCGCAGCTTTCCACTTCGCAGGGCAAGCACCAGGACCGCGCCGAGGATCAAGATGGGGTAGAGCTTGGTGGCTGTACCAAGTCCGATGCACACACCGGCAAGGATCAACTTGTCGCGCGAGAAGAAGTACAGGCCCAGGGCCAGCAAGCCTACTGCCCACATGTCCCAGTTGATGAAGCCGGCCAGAATGATGCCTGGGGCCACGGCCACCATGGCGGCGTCCCAAGGCCGACGTTTGTTGATCCGGGCTGTCAGCAGGACCGTGACGATCCAGACAGCTACTATCAGGGTGGCGTTGACGTCGAAGTAGCCCAGAATCCGCTCATTTCCCACGCCGGTGCCGGGAACCATGAGCGCAGTCAGCCCGGCGATAATCCCCATGAGGACCGGGTACTCAAACAGGCTGCCCGGGGTGAAGAACGGAAACACACCATCGCCCAGGCCGCGGTTCTTAAACAGCTCGGGGAAGTCGGAATAGCAGGTGGCGTAGAACTGGCCGGGGGTTTCCCAACCGTTGACGCGGCAGTAGTCCTTTGCCAGCACTGCCAAGAGCGCAGCTATGACGGTAAGGATGATGAGCACCCGCTCAACCGTGAACGGGTGGGGGGAGACTTCCCCGGGAGACGAGTGCTTGCCCAAGGGGCCACCCACGAGCTCCGTGAAGTTACGAAGCAAAGAGTCATTGCGGCTGGGAACAACAAAGCGGCCACGTTTCAGTTGCCGGTGCGGCATTGTCTCCTGCATGAACCGAGCTTACAGTCAGGCGCATACACCACCCAGTTAAAAGGGGGAGCCCACGCGTAGCCGCGTGGGCTCCATGAGGTTCAGCATGAATGTGTGGCATCTGAACTCCTTCGTGGCCGGCTCAGGGAATCAACGGATGAGTCCCATCTGGTGCAGGACAACGTAAACATCTTCACGGCGCTGGTCGAGCAGCTGTCCGTTGAACAGTGTGCGGTCCTTGGGAGCATTGCTGCTCTTGTAGAAGCGCATCTCTTCGGGGCGTTTTCGCATGGTTCACCTCCTTTCACAGGTTTTCAGGCGAATTTGGGCACAACAATTAAGGCCTTTGAGTTCATGAAAAGACCCGTAGCCAAAAGAAGGTACAAATTGCCAATGGTAAATAAGGAAATTAAGCGGACCGAACCTGGAAAACCCTGGATCGCGTGCACTGTAGCGCGTGCTTCCGGCAGTTCACCCAACAAGAAGCTGGTTCCGAACTATGGGGAAACTGCGCACCCGCGGCATGCTGCGTGGGTCCGCGCCTGCAACTGACTACTCAGCCATCCAACAGAAGGAAGGCCGTCAAGAACACCGCCGGCAATAGGCCGGGCCGGTGAATCAGGAGTGGGTCAGAGAGTTAAAATGGCGTCGATCATCAGCAGAGGCCGGGGTAGCAGTGACGGTCAACTTCCGTCCGCTAGTCAAAGTAATCATTTTTCCCAACCTCCTTCCGGCCTTTACAGCCTGCTGTGGCATTCTCCCGACTGACAAACCGGTGAATGCGCGCCTTGTTCCCGGCGGGTCGCTCTGGGAACAAGATATAAGCTACCCCATCACGCAGGGATTTGACCAGCACATTTGGCTAATTCGCGAGAAGTTTTTATAAATTAGTGATTTACAAGCCCCAACGGACAATTGCAGGTGTCCGTTTGTCCCAGCCCAGTGTGCACACCTTCGCGGTCCCCAGGATGAAGTGCCGGCCTTCGCGTGCATCCATTTCCAACCAGCGTGCCGTGAGAATCCGCGAGAAATGTCCGTGCGCCACTACAAGCACATTGTCCATGCCGGATTCCAGCACGCGGCCGATGATCTTGTCCGCACGGGCAGCTACCTCATCCAGTGTTTCCCCGTTGGGCACGCCGTCGGTCCAGATGAGGTAGTCCGGGTTGTCCTTGCGGATGAGGTCGGAGCTGATGCCTTCGTAGTCGCCGTAGTTCCATTCCACGGCCAGCGGCTCATGGACAGCCTCCGGGTAGCCAGCCAGTTCCGCGGTCCTGCGTGCACGCCTCAGAGGCGAGGTCAACACCAGATCGAAGTCGATACCTTCGAGGACCTTGCGGGCCTCCACAGCCTGCTGCTCGCCTTCAACCGTGAGGGGAAGGTCCGTGAGGCCCGTGTATTGGCCGCTCTTGGACCACTCCGTCTCCCCATGGCGCAGGATCCAAAGTTGCGGACGCGGGGAAGTCACAGCGTTCATGAGGGCTCCTCAGTTTCGGTCGAAGGCTCGACGACGGCGGACTCGGGTTGCGTTTCCCACCACGCCATCAGCTTCTGCTCAGCTTCCTCCGGTGACAGCGGACCATGTTCCATCCGCTCCTCAAGGAGGAACTTGTAGGCACGTCCGACCACGGGTCCGGGCTTCAATCCCAGCAGGGCCATGATCTGCGCTCCGTCGAGGTCGGGCCGGACAGCTGCCAGCGATTCCTGTTCCAGCAGCGCCGCAATGCGGTGCTCAAGGTCATCGTAGGCGAAGGAGAGGCGGTCGGCCTTGCGCTGGTTGCGCGTTGTGACGTCCGAACGCGTGAGCCGGTGCAGGCGTTCCAGCAGGGGACCGGCGTCGGTCACGTAACGGCGCACGGCCGAATCGGTCCAGCCGGCATCGCCGTAGCCGTAGAACCTCATGTGCAGCTCGACCAGCCGGGACACAGCCTTGATGGAGTCGTTGTCGAACCGCAAGGACCTCATCCGCTTGGCTGTCAGCTTGGCACCGACGACGTCGTGGTGGCGGAAGCTGACCGCGCCGCCCGGTTCAAAACGACGCGTAGCCGGCTTGCCGACGTCGTGCATCAACGCCGCGAACCTCAGCACGAAGTCGGGGCCGGGAACCGGACCATCGGGGCCCGTTTCCAGCGCGGCGGCCTGCTCGAGGACCTGCAAGGAGTGCTGGTATACGTCCTTGTGCCGGTGGTGTTCATCGGATTCAAGCCGAAGGGCGGACACCTCAGGAAGCACGAACTCTGCGAGCCCCGTGTCCACCAGCAGGTCGATGCCGACGCGCGGGTGGGTTCCGTTAATAAGCTTGACGAGTTCGTCGCGGACACGCTCGGCGGAGATGATCTTGATGCGGTCGGCCATTTGGGACATGGCGAGCCGGACGTCGTCGTGGACCGACACGCCCAACTGGGACGCGAAACGCGCTGCGCGCATCATCCGCAGAGGATCGTCCGAGAAGGAAGCCTCCGGGGCCCCGGGAGTCGCTAGTTCGGACGCGTGGAGATCCCGCACGCCGCCGAAGGGGTCCACGAGTTCCAGGCTGGGCAGGCGCAACGCCATGGCGTTGATGGTGAAGTCCCGCCGTAGGAGGTCGTCCGTCAGGGAGTTGCCGAAAGCCACCACGGGTTTGCGGGAGTCGGGATCGTAGGCTTCGGCGCGGTACGTGGTGATCTCGATCTGGAAGCCGTCCTTGCGCATCCCGATGGTGCCGAACGCACGGCCGATTTCCCAGAAGTTGTCCGCCCATTTCTTGATGACGGAGATGGTCTGGTCCGGCGTGGCATCGGTAGTGAAATCGAGGTCCGGGGAGGTCCGCCCCAGAAAAAGGTCGCGCACAGGTCCACCCACCAGGGACAGCTCGAATCCGGCATCGACAAAGCGCTGCCCGAGGTCGAGCACCACCGGATCGATGGTGAAGTTAACAGAAGAGCTGTCCAATACGTGCGCCATAGTTCCTTAAGCTTGGCAGATTTTTGCGCTGCATTGGGCCACTGTTCCATGCGAAATCAGGCATGCGTCCGCCGGGCATCTCCTGCAGTCCACCTTGTGGCCATGTCCCGGTCATCACTCCGGGGCAAGAGTCGTTAGAGTGGACCACATGGCCAACCCAGTACCGAGCGCTCCAGGCAGGAGGACAAACGCACCATTGCCGTCGGCAATCGGTGCGCACGTCGCGCCTGCCCCGCAGCACCCGGCGCAGGCCTCGCTTCCCACGGTGGAGGAAGTGTCAGCGGGCGGCGTTGTGGTTGACACGTCCGACGGCGAACTCCGGGTTGCGATCATCGCCCGCCTTAACAGGGGTGGCCGGCTTGAGTGGTGCCTGCCGAAGGGCCATCCGGAGGGCCGGGAGAACAATGAGGAAGCTGCTGTACGTGAGATCGCCGAGGAGACCGGCATTGAGGGCAGCATCCTGGCACCCCTGGGCAGCATCGACTACTGGTTTACCGTGAGCGGCCACCGGGTCCACAAAACAGTGCATCACTTCCTGCTCAGGGCAACGGGTGGCGAGCTGACCATCGAGAATGATCCGGACCAGGAAGCCGTGGACGCTGCGTGGGTCCCCATCCAGGAATTGGCCCGAAAGTTGTCCTTCCCGAATGAACGCCGCATCGCCGATCTGGCGCGGGAAGTGCTGCCGGAACATCTCTGACCCGGGTACATGGGACGATAAAGGCGATGTCTGAAGCCAAAACAACCCAGTCCGTTCAATCCGGTGAAGCCCGTTCCAGCGCCATCATGGCTGCCGGAACGCTGGTTTCCCGGTTCCTTGGCTTCGCCAAAACCTGGATGCTCGGTGCCGCGCTCGGCCTGGGCTCCACGGTGAATGACACATTCATCAACGCGAACAACCTGCCGAACCTGATCTTCCTGCTCGTGGCCGGCGGCGTGTTCAACGCCGTCCTGGTTCCGCAGATCATCAAGGCCAGCAAGGCTCCCGACCGCGGCGCCGACTATCTCAGCAGGCTGCTGACGTTGGCTGTGCTGGTACTCCTGGCGCTTACGGCCCTGGTGACCCTTGCCGCACCTCTGGTCATCGACCTCACCACCCAGGGCTACTCCGAGCAACAAAAGGCGCTGGCAGTCACCTTTGCGCTGTGGTGCCTCCCGCAAATCTTCTTCTACGGGCTCTATGCCCTGCTCACCCAAGTACTGAATGCCCACGGCGCGTTCGGCCCTGCCATGTGGGCACCCATCCTCAACAACCTTGTGGCCATCGCCGGTCTGGGGCTGTTCATCTGGATCCTCGGCGCCAACATCACCAACCCGCACACCCTGGACAACTGGGGACCGACCCAAACCTTCCTGCTTGCCGGGTTCTCCACGTTCGGTGTGGTGGCACAAACGGCCATCCTGCTCATTCCCGTGTTCCGGCTGCGCCTGGGCCTGCGTCCGCGCTTCGGCTGGCGCGGCGTTGGACTGGGCCAGGCCGCCAAGCTGAGCGTTTGGACGCTGGCGACTGCCGCCGTCGGGCAGTTGGCGTTCCTGTACATCATGAGGATCGCGACGATCCCGGGCGCCGAGCGCCTCCGCCTGGACAATGCCGGAGACAGGGCAGCTGCGGCTGTGCTGCCCGGCAACGCTGTGCTGGAGGTTGCCAGCCAGCTGTACCTGCTGCCGCACTCCATCATCGCCCTGTCCTTGGCCACCGTCCTCTTTAACCGCATGACGCGCGCATCGCAGGACGGCAATAAAGCCGAACTTCGCGACGCCCTCTCGCACGGCCTCCGGACCATGGCCGTCGCTACCGTTTTCGGGGCCTTGGCGCTGTTCGCCCTGGCCGGACCACTTGGCATGTTCTTCTCCGGTGGCGAGCCGCAGGACGGTGTCATGTTGGCCCAAACGCTCACCATTCTGGCTCTCAGCACGCCGTTCCTGAGTGCCAACTTCATGATGTCCCGCGTGTTCTACGCCAACGAGGACGCCCGCACACCTCTGTATGTGCAGTTGTGGCTCGCAGTGATTTATGTCGTGGGCGCCTTCTTCATCCAGTTCCTGCCCGTGGGCCAGATCATCTACGCCATCGCCATTCTCTACACGCTGGGCAACATCCTCTCCGTGGTGATCAGCGTGGTATTCCTGCGGCGTCTGCTGGGTCACCTCGACGGTCCACGCATCGCCAATTCGTACATCCGCATGGGTTACGCAGGCCTCGGATCCGCCGTAGCCGGTGCCATCGCGTTGTGGCTGCTCGGCAGCTACCGAGCCGACGGTTTCGCGTGGAGCAGCCGCCCGGCTGCCCTGGTGACCGTGATCGTCGTCGGGCCTGTAATGCTGCTCGCCTACCTTGTCCTGCTTCGCGTTTTCCACGTCACGGAACTTCGCGACCTCCTGCGCCCGCTGATGAGCCGTCTGGGCCGCGGCGGCCCCGCTCCGGTTTCCGGCGAGGTGGAACCCACGACGGCGGCACGCGCCACGGTTTCGGACGATACCGGTTTGATTCCACGCATCTCAGGCGAGTTCGATGCCGCGTCGTACCGTGCGGGACCCGCGGTGGCCCCACAACGTTCCACGCAGCCTTCAACAAACGAACCGGACGCGCCCAAGACTTATCTGCCGGAGGAAGACGAACCCAGCACAGCACAGGGCAGCAGGTTCCGTCCAGCGGTCCCGCTGCCGGGCAGGCGGACCTATCAGGGCGACGCTGGACGCAATCCATACTTCCCTGCTCCGCGGAACCGCCGGAAGTGAGCCGGTGCCGCCAACGTGGGCGGCGGGCCTCAATCCGCTAGGCTAGAAACGAATATAGGTAGTTGCAGAAGCGGTTGAACCGGCCCGTCCGGCCATCCGTGTGCAGGACCCGCAGCTCCCGGACAGCCTAGGAGGAACACGTGTCCCACCCGATCGACGTCGGATCAGTACTTGGCGGCCGCTACAAGGTCACGGCCAATGTGTTGACCTCGCATGACCAAGATCAGGTGCTCGACGGCGTGGACCAGGTCCTCAACCGTCCCGTGAGCATCCTCGTTGCCGGTCCCGGAAACGCCGAGCAAGTCGCACAGAGCGCCCGCGAGGTGGCCACAGGGGAGCGCCCCGGGCACGTCCAGATCCTGGACCTTGGCATCAGCGACAACACCACGTACCTGATCACCAACCACAGCACCGCTCCGGACCTGCTGGACCTCGTGGTGGCCACCAACCCGCCGTACATCGAGCCGTTCTTCACGGAGACCCTCGGCAGCGAGATCTTCGGCCAGGCACGCACCTATGAGCCCGAAACCTACGACGGACTCTACGAGGATGACGAGCACGAGGCCGAATACATCCAGTACGACGAAAACGGCTACGCCATCGCTCCCGAACCGGAGGACGAGCCGGAGCCTGCTGCGCCTACCCGCAGCGCACCGCATGTACCGCCCATGCCGGCGGCAAATCCTTCGTCCGCCAAGAGCGGCATCGCAGGCAAGCTGGCCGCTGCGGCGGCCGGTGCAGGCGCCGCCGGTGCTGCCGCCGCTTCCGCGCTGAGGAACGCCGGTTCAAAGAACAACGACGCCGGTGCTGCCGCTTCACCCGCTTCGGACGCTGAGCCGCCGACACAGGCCGTGTCTTCGCAGTCCGTTCAGCCCTCCGAGCCGCGCACGCAAGCCGTGTCTTCGCAGGTAGCTCCTTCGCAGGATGCGCCCGCGCGTGAGCAGGGTTCCGAGCCCAAGGTCTCCCTCTGGTCCGAAGAGGACTACGGGTACTCGGAGCGTGGTGCCGCAGCTGGTGGCGCCTCCGCAGCGGGTGCCGCGGCCTCCAACCGTGGAAGAACATCCGGTGACGAGCGCGCGGCAAGCAGCTTCCCGGCGTCGTCGGCTGTCACGGAGGACTACACCGACGGAGACGACGTCTACGAAGAGGAAGCTCCCGAAAAGGAACCCCGCTCGCTGCGTTGGCTCGTGGGAGGCCTCTTGGCAGCAGTCCTGATTGTGGGGCTCGTCCTCGCCGTCACCAACCTGGGAAGTCTCCTGCCCAGCAGCAAGCCTGCCGCGACCCAGACCACGCCGGCGCCCCAGCCTTCTGAAACTGCCAGCGAGCAGCCGCAGCCCACGGAGACTGCTCCGCCCGCGGCTCCGCCGGCCATCCAGGAAATCACCCGCTTGGGCAACTTCCCGTTCGCGGCCACGTTCGATAAGGACCTCGGGAAAGCCTTCGATGGCAACGCTGCGAGCTACTGGTCGGACATGGAATTCGCAACGGCCAACTGGGGCGGACTGTCCGAGGAAGTCCCGCTGATGATCAAGCTGAAGGAACCGGCGGACGTGAAGTCCGTTGTCCTTAACCAGCTCGGTGGTTCCGGTGGAAATATCAGCGTCTTCACCAACGACCGTCCCGCCATGGACGGTGCCAAGCTCGTGGGCACCAACAGCTTCACGTCACCCGAACTGACCATTCCGCTGGCGACGCCCACGAAGGCCCAGTACGTCATTGTCGTCATCAAGGCGCTGCCCAAGCTGGCCGCGCCCAAGACGCAGTACGGTTTCGGCCTCCGCCTCGCTGAGGTCGCCGTCCAGTAATTGCGTCCACGTCGTCACGGCAGGGGCCGTTCTGATTCGTCGGAGCGGCCCCTGCTGCTGTCTGCGCCGGCGTCACCGCTTCGATATCACCGGGGGCCAGACGGTACCCTGAATGCTGGTGGCTTTTTACGGTCCCCAACTCCAACGGAATATTTGGAACGCATCAGGGGTTGAGTCAGGTGGCTGCCCCGAGAGCCGCAGCATCGACTAAGGAAGAGGTTCACGCCACGTGAGCATTGCAGAAAACAGCGCATCGCAGGTGCGTGACGTCATCATCGTAGGTTCAGGCCCTGCCGGCTACACAGCCGCTGTATACACCGCCCGTGCCAACATGAAGCCTCTGCTCATTGCTGGTTCCGTCACCGCCGGCGGCGAACTGATGAACACAACGGACGTTGAGAACTACCCTGGATTCCCGGATGGCATCATGGGTCCGGATCTCATGGAGAACTTCGAGAAACAGGCCGCACGTTTCGGTACCGAGATCCTCTTCGAGGATGTCACGGAACTCGACCTCGACGGCGACATCAAGACCGTGACGATCGGTACGGGGGAGACCTTCCAGGCGAAGGCCATCATCCTGTCCACCGGCTCGGCATATCGTGAGCTGGGTCTGACGAATGAGAAGAGGCTCTCGGGCCACGGCGTTAGCTGGTGTGCAACCTGTGACGGTTTCTTCTTCAAGGACCAGGACATCGCAGTAATTGGTGGTGGCGACTCCGCGATGGAGGAAGCACTCTTCCTCACCAAGTTCGCCAAGTCCGTCACCGTGGTACACCGCCGCGACACCCTCAAGGCTTCCAAGATCATGGGTGACCGCGCCCAGGCCCACGAGAAGATCAACTTCGTCTGGAACACGGCTGTTGAAGATGTTCTCGGTGGGGACAAGGTCACCGGGCTGAAGCTGAAGAACCTCGTGGATGGAACCGAGTCCGAGCTCGCTGTCTCCGGAGTCTTCGTTGCCATCGGAAACGATCCGCGCACGGACCTGGTGAAGGGCAAAGTCGAGCTGACTCCCGAAGGCACCATCGCCGTCGAGGGTCGCAGCTCCCGTACCAACATCAAGGGTGTGTTCGCCGCGGGCGACGTCATCGACCCCACCTACCGCCAGGCCATTACGGCTTCCGGTTCCGGTTGTGTCGCGGCCCTCGACGTCGAGCACTACCTCGCAGACCTGCACTCCTAAGCTGCATCCAGCAACCATACGAAGGGAAAAGTTATGAGCAACGCAAAAGACGTAACTGACGCAAGCTTCAGCACGGATGTCCTGGCTTCCGACAAGCCGGTCATCGTGGACTTCTGGGCAGAGTGGTGCGGCCCCTGCCGCAAGCTCGGACCCATCCTCGACGAGATCTCCGTTGAATACAGCGAAAAGGTCGACGTCGTAAAGCTGAACGTCGACGACAACCCGGCAATCGCTGCCGAGTACGGCATCACCTCCATTCCTGCTGTTTACCTGTTCAGCGGCGGAGAAGTGAAGAGCACCGTGATCGGCGCCAAGCCGAAGCAGTTCTTTGAGAAGGAATTCGCGGACGTTCTGTCCTAGGGTTGTTCTCGGATTTTTGAGAAAGCCGGTCGTTCTGCTCCCGAGGGAGCTGGGCGGCCGGCTTTTTCTGTTCTCGGCGGGAAATAAACGTCGGTGGGTAGCGTTTTGATGTCTAGATTCACAGGGGGCGCTCAGATCCCCGGAACTGTTGCTCCACGGTTTGCCTTAGCTGGGTATGGCTGAGTTTGGCTTTCGAAGGGTGCCGGAGCGGCTTCGATGGTGTGCGGACGGCCTTTTGTGGTGGTCGGCTGACCAGGGCCTCCGGCGTGACGCAGTACCGGAAGTTGGCTTTGCCCTCTCTTAGCTTGCCAGCATCGCGGAGGCCAGCAGACCGCGTGCGACCTTCCAGCGGGTCCCGGTTCCGTTGCGGAACGACATCCACTTTTTCGTATGGGACGCGGGACTTCCAACGCGATTCCAACCATTGAGGGATACGCGCGGGTTCACGGAATTGAAGGCTCCGTGCGGACGTCCTGCCTCCCGTCATCGATTCTCGCCAGCTGCACTGAAGGAGCTCGTTCGGCTCCCTGCCGTAGCAGCACCAAAGGTGGGGCTGCCGTAGTAGCTTCTCCTAGACCCCTCGTGGTCCTTGCAATCCTGAGACGATTCCCCTGTGTCGTCCACTCATCAGAGGGAAGAGGGAACGAGGGGCACCAGGAGGCTCGTGCGCGTTTCACGTGAAACACGCCAGCACAGCTCGAGAATGGCGGCGTGTTCAGGGGATCCTCCGTTGGTTTCACGTGAAACAGCCTATGGCGCAGCAGACGGCGCTGGTCACGCACACTGGAGCAGCTGCGGATAGCACCCAGCTTGAGTTGGCCGTAAGGGGAGTAGCTATCCGCCAAGGTATCCGGAGTGCTGATGCTGGGTGCCCGGGCTCATCGACGCCAGCGGACACACTCCTCCCGTGCTGAAACTTCTAGGGCCAGCTACAGAAGCACAGCCAGGTGGGCCGGCTGCATTCCATCCACAGGAGCCCACCAGCGGACAATCTTCCCGCCTCGGAGCCTTCCTAGGACCGGCCGCAGGCAGCGCAGGGCACAGCGTCTGCATTCCACCTTCACAGGAGCGGTAGCAGCGACACCGACAGGCACTCCAGAGGCCCTCTGACCCCTCATTGGGCCCGCAGGAGCAATTGACCCTCTTGCTGCATATCAGCCCTTATATGCCCCTCAGTAGCCACTTCTGGGCCGTAAGAGGCCCGCGTCCGGAACAGCGGAGGAAGCGGCGCTTACTGGCGCATTGGGCCGAATAGGACGATCTACCTCGACGGATAGACCCAAGAGACCGTAAGCCCGGCCACAGAGGGAGCCAATCCAACTTCCATTCCAGCGCCACTGCAGGCACAGATCGCAGTTGCTACCAGCCATCCCCCCGGAATCGAAAAACACAGCTAGTCAGCAGTGCCAGACCGCCGCTGCCAACCTTCATGCCCTTATTGCCAGCTGCGGATACCCTTTCGGCTGACCGTCTTGCACGTTCGACGTGCAACTGGATTCGTCTTCCGACAGGGTGAGGGCAACGGGCCATGGCCTCAGGATTCGTGCAGTCGTCTGCGTTAGGCACCCGCTTCGAGGGACCACCTTGGATTTGATAGGCATACCGGCAACTCCGAGGGAGACTACCCAAGTCGGACCAATCCTCGCGAAATCCAGGTGCAGCGAATCTACTCTGCAACAGACACTCAGGTGCTTGCGACGGGGGATCGGCCGCGAAAACCCATCACCTGTAACGGTCGCCGGCGTCGAAAAGTGCTCAGCGATGGACCACTGCTCCTATGGCTTGGCTGGGAGGGATCACTTGGGCATCCGTTTCACGTGAAACATGGCGTCTCATGGCAGGGCGCGCCTATGTCGAGATAGACAAATCCGCCCAATCGGCACCCACATGAAAGTCCTCGAGCAACAAACCACCCACGTCAGCTCGATTTCTGTGTACTGCCGCTCGAACACTATCCGGACATCGGACATTCGCTCAAGCCACACTCCACCCATGTGGTCTTGAAGTAGCAGTACGTACACAGGCACGTCCCGCGCCATCCCAACCTTCACACGATTCCCACTGCATGCAAGCAGCTGACTAACGGCGGTCGGCCGGGTCAACCGCCCTCGTTGCCCGGGGGCATGTTTCTATCTCCTCGTCCAGGCCGCTTCTCGTGTCGTTGCCATGGACTGTGCACAGATGCCTGCCCTGCGGCTACTGTGTCACCATGGCAGGCAGGCATCGCCTTTCCCTGGAATCGGCAGCAACATCACCCTGGTCTAACTCGGTATGGACAGTCCCGCTACTGAGACCCTGCCCAGTCTTGTTGCTCACCAGTCCCTCGCGCGATCGGTTCGCAAACCTACGAAGGGACAGTCCACTGCTAAGGTACTGATCACACTCTGCAGAATGGAGTATCGGGCCTTCGCCTTGGTTCGATCTCGCGACTGCTGCGAACTCCGGCCAGGCCACCCCTCGCCGGGAACTGCCGAGAGGTTTCACGTGAAACAGCATCTCATCAGCGCGCCCCAACAAAGGCTCGCCAACGGCGAATGCATTCATCGTTTGAAGCCACGTCTCTACAGAACTCACGCGCACTTGTTCGCCTTCGGACTGGGACCCGCGCCGGCCTCTCCTCAGCGTTGGTCAGGAGGGCAGCACGCCCCCCATCGGGAGGAGCACTAATTAGTGTCCGTCCTGAAGCCGACATGACGCAAAGCTATTCACCGCGGGGGGACCAAATCAGAAGTCCCTCGGCTGACCGCCTGCCAGTCTGTTCCACTCTGCGGATGTCACCGGTAGGGAACCGATGGACTACCCAGCCTCAACGCCACCCCTCTCGGCGTAATGGAGAGAGTCGATATCAGGGGCCCATACGTCAGATGAATAGAGACGGTAGGAGTTAGACAGCAACGGAAGGCACGCAGATAAGCAAGTACTACAGACGAACCCCATCTTGCTGAGCCGGACCGCTGCATGACGTTCACAGTCAGGGCTTAGTACGTCCCCCGTCTGACCTCAAATGAGCGATAGCCCTAGTAGCTCGATCCGGCGGTCGGCCGAGCTACCAGTCGCATCCAACATATGCACGCGGGAGCGATTTGGTCACAGGCCTCACTCTTCTTATCCACAAAGTTATCCACAGGGTTATACACCGGCAATGATGTTGCCCGCACACCACTATCTACGAACACTCTGCTTGCCCTGGAGCCTGCTTGCGGACCATGCTGCTGGTGTACCGGGATGGAGATGCGATTTCCCTACATTCGCGCCCCGTTCCTCATAGTCAATCAGCTCAAAACCGCTGTAAACCCGTGGAATTGCCAGTTCGACGCCGAAACTTATGTCAGCTTTAGGGGGAGCAGGGTCTGCGGTTCGACTGCTGCCCCTATCCGTGCAAGGATACGCGCTCCAGGAGCGTCGCGCTGAAAGGGTAAGTCTCACCGAAGCCGATGGTTATCCCCAAAGTTATCCACAGACTTATCCACCGGTGAATCCACAGTCCCATGCAGGCTCCAGAGAACTCACAGTTGCACACGGCTCGTTCCGTTTCACGTGAAACGGAGGCGTTGTCTGTAGAGGCCGCGCCTCATTGGGGTGGTCAGCGTCGCACAGTGGAGGCACTCCCACTGTCGGCGCCGGCAATGCGCACACCATCCACCACGCCATGCCACGTAGCCCTCGTCGCGACACCGAGTCTGAATGCCTGCAAGGTGAGAAGCGACATCGGACCTATAGCTCTGAGCCGGTAGGCGCGCGTGGATCAAGTAACTCCCTTACAGCCTGCCTTACCCGACACTGCGGGTGAGGAAAAGCTACCAAACCAAGCGGACCCATAGCAGCCAACAGATCCCTCAGAGGACCTGGAATTGCCGCGCGAGTGCTGACTGATGAGCTCGACCGTAAAGGACACAGGCGCGACATCTCGTTCAGCAGCCATGCTTGGGGGAGCGCACTTCAGAAAGGATGGTCTTCGTGGGTACCTCTGATCCAAGGCAATAGCCTCCTCCTGTCCAGAACGATCCCTATCTGAACCCCAATAGACCCCACCTTCCTCTAATTGCCCGCATCGGCCCAGTTACTAGATGTCACGTACCGCAGGAATATGCAGCGAGCAACACGAACCCTCTAGTGAACACACGGGACAGAAAGTTACATGAGCCTGCTCGGTTGGCGACCTATGGATGCTTCACCCGGCGGCAACTGTAGTTCGCAGAGTGCCATCGATAGCCACGGCAGTCCATGTCCTACGCTGTCGAACCAGGGCGCGGGCACCAGAAGGAATGGGCTGCAAAGGAACCAACTGGGACGGTTATACCTACGCCGCCGAGCAACTAGATGAGCGGACCAGCCCGCAGGCGACCAGTCACCCGTCAGAAGGCACACTCTTTTGCTCTGCTGGCCGCCCATGCGAGGCGGCGCTCGGGCCATCGGCCGGACCTTCCCCAGGGCGGGCTTCACCCAGGCGGCACTCCGAATCGCATCCGCCGCCTTACTGTCCTACCTGAGGCGCGCTAGGAGCCGTAACTGGTGTTTGTGCGCGGCCGGGCAGCCGTGCCTAGGAGTTAGACTGTCGAGAGTCTTACAGAGCTACTCTGGTCCTCCTATGGCTATGGGCGATGCGAGGGGAGTGGCGGGAACATTTCGCTTCTTGATTCGCTCCATCTATAGCAGCGGGTGTGCCACGGGGTGAGATCTCAACTTTCAGCCCCCCAGACCGCGCTGTGATACGGATATACATTGGATTCTCACCCCTGGAACCACGGGGTTTCACGTGAAACCACAGTGTATGAGACGTCCAAGTGCAGCGTCCTACCGCCCGTACATAAGGCGCCAGAGGCTCAGCTACTGCAGGGCAAGATCATTGCCCTGCAGGCTGACGCACAAGCTCCCTGCCAAAGAAGCCGTGGCCACCGTACCGCAGGAATCAAGTTGGTTCAGCTTGGGCAACGTTTCACGTGAAACGCTCAAGAAGCATAATGTATGGCCTATTGATCGCGCGCTTCCCATCGACACTAACCAAATGCCCGTGGCGAAGTGTCCACTTTCAGTTCTGAGTACATTCTGCAATCCGTATGGTCACATCGCTACTGTCCTCTCCACCGTTTGGGACACTAACTGCTCGTGGAGCCCGTGCAATCGCGAACGCGCCAAGGCCTGTCAGACCCGGAAGCAGATTGCCAGGACGGAGGGCACAGAGACCAACGACCTTTCCGTGTGCGGCTGCGGTTCGTGGCGGGATCCCAGCACTGTTTCACGTGAAACCTACGCCCCAACATTCTGGCGGATTGCAAAACGGAGGGACTGATCGCCTCGACTGCACACTTCCTGGAGTATCGACACCGGAGCAACTCAAATTCCACTTCCCTAGAGGTCATGAACGCGAAATACCATCACAATCTGCCGGCCACGCCCAATACGAGACAGAACCGGGGCAAACGCATGGTTGGAGTCGAAGGTACACCGTCACGCTATGTCACACCGATGTCGACACCAGATCCGAGCAGGGCAAGATCAATCACCAGCTCGCGGCTTGGCAGTATCGCTGCCATCCAATTTCAGCGCTTAGCCCTTAATCGATGGTGGTCCGGGAACTACCGCCCCCTATGCCCAGTTTCACGTGAAACCACGACATCAAAAATCTATGCGGCCGCAGAACTCGGTCACCGGGGCCCATAAGCGGACAGAAAAAGGGATCCGCCCCAACGGGCGGATCCCTCAATAGATCTAAACAGACTCAGTCCTCAGCACCAGGGCCAAGAACGTTCATTATACGGTTCAGGTCCTCGACACTGGCGAATTCGATACTTACCCGCCCCTTACGGGCGCCCAACGTGATCTTCACGTTGGTGTCCAAACGGTCGGAGAGCGACGAAGCAAGATAATCGAGCCGTTCGTGGCGGGCGTTCGGCTTAGGAATGCTGTTCTTCGCTGGGGCGGTGGGGTCCTGGTACAGCGTCACGGCTTCTTCCGTAGCGCGCACGGACATACCCTCGGCAACGATACGCTGAGCCAGACGTTCCATTGCCGCCGCATCAGGGAGCGCCAGGAGCGCCCGGGCATGGCCCGCAGAGAGAACGCCGGCGGCAACCCTACGCTGAACCAACGGGGGAAGCTTGAGCAAGCGCAGCGTATTGGAGACCTGGGGACGTGAACGGCCAATGCGGTCCGCCAACTGCTCGTGCGTTGTTCCGAAGTCTTCAAGGAGCTGTTGGTAGGCAGCAGCCTCTTCCAATGGGTTCAGCTGGCTGCGGTGCAGGTTTTCCAGCAACGCGTCACGAAGGAGGTCGTCGTCAGTGGTGTCGCGGACGATTGCAGGGATGGTTTCAAGCCCGGCGGCTTGTACGGCCCGCCAGCGACGCTCGCCCATGACGAGTTCGTACGGCTCTCCACCCTTTTCGGTTGAGGTTCGCACGACAATTGGTTGGAGAACGCCTATTTCGCGAACGCTGTGAACCAGCTCCGCCATATCGTCTTCATCGAATACCGAGCGCGGCTGCTTGCGGTTCGGATGGATATCGCCAACCGGAATTTCCGCAAAACGGGCCCCCGGTACCTCTACCAATTCAACGTTACTGGACTGGGCAGCGGCAGGAGTCTTGGCTACGGCCGACGCCTCCTGCGCATCAGCAACCTCGGCGGGCTTCGGCTGATCAGCTGCCGTCGCCTTGGTAGCAGCAGAACGGGGCTTGCTCGATTTGGCGGCCGGAGCCTTTGCAGCCGGAGCCTCGGCAGGTGCCTTCGCCGCAGGGGCCTTTTTGGTTGATGCAGTGGAGTTCCCGGACTCGGAGGCAGTATCAGGCGCCGTTGTGTCCTCGGGGGCAATATCAACCGTCGGTTCAGCAGTCTTCCGTGCTTCCGGGAAAAACAGATCCACGGGACGGGACGGAGCGGCGCCGTTTCCCTGGGCTGCGGCCGAGCTAGGAATGAGAGCCCCAAGACCCCTGCCGAGGCCCCTTCGCTTTTCGCTCATTGATTCATCCCTCCATGGAAGAGCCGAGCACGGACTGGCCCTGGCTGTTGCTGTGTTTCAAGAATTCTAACGTTCAGCGATTTCGGCTGCGGCTTCCATGTAGGACAGCGCGCCGCTCGATGAAGGATCGTAGGTCATGACCGTCTGCTGATAGCTTGGCGCCTCAGAGATACGCACGGAACGAGGAACCACGGCACTCAGCACCTGCTGGGGGAAGTGCTGGCGGACCTCCGAAGCGACCTGCGCGGCAAGGTTTGTCCTGCCGTCATACATGGTCAGGAGAATCGTTGAGACCACGAGGTCGGCATTGAGGTGCTTCTGGATCATCTCAATGTTCTTGAGGAGCTGGCTCAAACCCTCAAGGGCGTAGTACTCGCACTGGATGGGGATGAGAACTTCGCTGGCTGCACAGAACGCGTTGACCGTGAGCAGGCCGAGGCTGGGCGGGCAATCGATGAAGATGAAGTCCAGACGACCTTCACCGTTCTTTTCCCGTTCCTTGGCATATACATCGATGGCACGCCGGAGCCTCTGCTCGCGCGCCACAAGGGAAACAAGCTCGATCTCTGCACCGGCCAGGTGAATCGTTGCAGGTGCGCAGATCAGATTGGGAATGTCAGGGCAAGGTGCGACGACTTCCTTCAGGGGGAGATCGTTGATGAGGACGTCGTAGATGCTGTCTACATCAGCGTGGTGCTCGATGCCCAGCGCGGTGGACGCGTTGCCCTGTGGATCGATATCGATGACGAGGACATTCAGACCGGCGGACGCCAATGCAGCAGCGATATTCACCGTCGTGGTCGTCTTGCCAACGCCACCCTTTTGGTTTGAAACGGTGAAGATACGGGTTGCTTCAGGCTTGGGGAGTTCGCGGCCTATCAGGCGTTCACGACGGCGGGTCTCGTTGGCGAGCTGCCGTGCGATCGGACTGGAATCATCGATGGAATCCATCACGTTCTGCACTCCATCCAAGGCGGTTTCACGTGAAACTGCAGCATTTGCAACCGGATCAGTGCGCACAATAGCGGACTGCAGAGACGAAGAGGGGGTAGCCATGGCCCGCGCGGACCCCAAAGACATAAACGGGGGGATTCGTTGCGTGGAGGTTTCACTACCCACTGGTCACACTCTCACTCTCATTCGGCGCTTGCTGCCGTTCTCTAGCCTAACCGCTCAGTCGCCGACACGCTGGAAACCAAACGGGATCTACGCCGTCTTTCCGGCCTTGTTGACGATAATCCTCACCACAGTGGTGGGTTCCTCCAACAGTTCTTGTCCACACACAACAACGGAAGTTTCCACGCCCCCGAGCTTCCGGATGACCTTGGCGGCCTTCTCGATCTCTTCACCGGCGCTACGCCCCTTGATGGCCACCACTTCACCGTTGCCGTTGAGAAGGGGAATCGTCAACCCGGCAAGGTTGGTCAGGGCTGACACCGCCCTGGCAGTAACGACATCCGCATCAACCATTCCCACAGCCAGTTCGGCACGGGTCCGCATCACGGTCACGTTGTCCAGACCGAGGTCGTCCACTACTTCCTGTAGCCAGATGACCCGCCGTTCCAGGGGTTCGATCAATGTCAGTTCAAGATCCGGACGGGCAATGGCAAGGCAAAGGCCGGGAAGTCCGGCACCGGAACCGACGTCGGCAACATGGCTGTTCCTGGCGATCGCGGACTCGATGACCGCACAGTTGAGGACGTGCCTGCTCCACAGCCGCGGGATCTCGCGCGGGCCAATCAAACCACGTTCCGTGCCTGAGGTGGCCAGGTGTTCGACATAGCGCTTGGCAAGATCCAGGCGCTCCCCAAAAATCTTCTCTGCCGCTGTCAATTCAGCCGCGGTGATTTCGACCATGGGCTCTAGTCAGCCGAAACGACGATGTGGCGGCCGGCGCCTTCGCCTTCAGACTCGGAGACGAAGCCGAGGTCAGCAACGGCGTCGTGGACAATCTTGCGTTCGTAGGCGCTCATCGGCTCCAAAGCCACAGTCCCACCGTCAGCCTTAACCTTTGCCACGGCGTCTTCGGCGATCTGCTGCAGGACGCCGGCGCGCTCCTTGCGGTAGCCGTTGATGTCCAGAACCAGGCGTGAACGGGTCTCGGTCGCCGAGAGAACAGACAGTCGGGCCAGTTCCTGCAGGGCTTCGAGAACTTCACCGTCGCGGCCAACCAGGCTGTCCAGGGCCGCCGACTCTTCATCGGTACCAATGGAGATGTAGGTACGGCCGTTGCGCACCTCGATGTCAATGTCGCCGTCGATGTCGGCAATATCAAGAAGCTCTTCGAGGTAGTCGGCAGCGATGTCGCCTTCCTCTTCCAGACGGCTTGCCGTCTTGGATTGCGTCTCTTCCTGGGAGTCTTCCTGCTCTTCAGTTTCGGCGGCAATAACTTCTTCAGTGCTCTCGGCAGACATTACTTCTTCTTCCTGTTCTTACGTTGTGGCTGGACGCGCTGTGCCCGGATTTCTGCGGCCGCAGCAGCAGCGGCTTCGGCTTCAGCGGCGGCCTCCGCGGCCTTCTTGCCACCCAGCAGCGGCGGCAGCCCCTTGGCTGCACGGCGCTCTTCGAGGGCTTTCGCTGCCGGTGAGCCCGGAGTTGGCATGCGGCGGATGACGAAGAACTGCTGGCCCATGGTCCAAAGGTTGGTGGTGGTCCAGTAGATAAGGACACCGATCGGGAAGTTGATGCCACCAATACCGAAGACGAGCGGCAGGATGTAGAGCATCATCTTCTGCTGGCGCATGAACGGGCTGGCCATGGCCTCTTCGGACATGTTCTTGGCCATGATCTGCTTCTGGGTGATGAACTGCGAAGCCGTCATCGCGACAATCATGAGGATCGACAGGACGACAACTGACATGTTGCCGGCACCGCCGTGCAGGAGCGCAGAGGAGAGGGGCGCGCCGAAGATGCTGGAGGAATCGAACTCGACAACCTGCTGGGCACTCATCGCGCCGATTCCGTTGCCGGCGTTCTTTGCGCTGGAAATACCCGACAACACCTGGAAAAGCGCGAAGAAGAACGGCATCTGGATCAGCATCGGCAAACAGGCCGAGAACGGGTTGGTTCCGTGCTTCTTGTAGAGCGCCATCTGTTCCTGCGCCATCGCCTGGCGGGAAAGCTGGTCGGTCTTGCCCTTGTACTTGGTCTGCAGCTTCTTCAGATCCGGCTGCAGCAGCTGCATTCCGCGCTGCGCCTTGATCTGCTTGACGAACACGGGAATCAGGGCGGCACGGATCACCAGCACCAGGCCGATGATGGACAGAGTCCACGTCCAACCGTTCGCGGCAGGCAGGCCAATGAAACTCAGTCCCTCATGGAAGCCAACCATGATGATTGACACCAGCCACTTGAACGGGAACATGATTGTTCCAAAAAAGTCATCCATACGATATCCCTATTCGTCAGGCCGCCGAGCGGCCTTCTTCATCAGCCTGAGCAGCCAGGAACTGGTCCGGATTGTTCAGTACAACAATTGTGGGCGTCCGGCCTTCAGGCCAATGACGATGACCGGCGGGGACATGGTCCACTCCACCGGCGTTCCAAGGGTGGCATTTGGCGAGCCTCTTGGCTGCAAGCCAGCTGCCCTTCACGGCGCCATGCACGGTCACTGCTTCCAGGGCGTATGCCGAGCAGGAGGGAAAGAAACGGCAAACCTGGCCGTACAGGGGCGAAATTACCTTGCGGTAGCTCTTCAGCAAGATGATGAGGATGTTTTGGGGCAGCTCCCAAAGGAAGGTGCCTACCGCTGCCGAAATGCTCCGCGAGGGAACTTTCCCGGAAGGGTCACTCAAGGAAGGAACGACGGCGGTGCTCATGTCATGCACGCGGTGTCCCTTCCGTTGTGGTGCCGTTGTGTTCGGTCGAAGCCTTGGGCGGAACCGAGCCACCCAATCGCTTCGTCGTCACTGCCAGTGCGGCGTTGTAGTCCGAGAGCAACTGCTCCCAGCTCGCATGTGCAGCTGCGGGCAGAGCCCGGACCACGACCGCCAAGCCTGTTCCATGCGTATGCAGGGAAAGTGCGCCTGCTTCTCTCAGTCTCCTCTTAACGAGGTTCCTGGTCACGGCGTTCCCGACGGCTTTGGAGACAATGAAACCGATTCGACTCGGCTCCCCGGCTCCGATAGGAGCCGTATATAACACTAAGTTCCGGCGTCCATTGCGGACGCCGGAACGTACAGTTGTTGAAAAGTCGGTAGACGTCCGCAGACGGTTAGGGGTGGCTAGCACCGTCGAACCTGCAAAGAGACACTGACCGACAAGTCAGTTATTTAGGCCGACAGTTCGACGCGGCCCTTGCCGCGACGGGCAGCCAGGATGGCGCGGCCGGCACGGGTGCGCATACGAAGGCGGAAGCCGTGCTTCTTGGCCCGACGGCGGTTATTCGGCTGAAAAGTCCGCTTGCTCACGTTAGTTACTCCAGTGGATCAAAGGTGCGCCCACCCGATCAAAAAGGGGAAGAACTGGCCGACGCTAAGTTTTGTATGTGCCTGCCGCCGTTGCCTTCCGGACGATGAACGTACGGAGTTACAACTGATCTCAAAAGCGGACACAAAGGACTTCACAACGTTAGGGCAAAAAAGGGGCCACAGTCAAACCGGGAGACCGCGGCGCAACTATCCACAGATGTGTTCAGGGACGGTTGCAAGGCTGTGGATGAAGTGGCTCACAGGCCGGTTTCGAGAACCACAACCGTGTAATTATCCACAGGCAACTTCCCAGCTATCTTCTGGCGTTTCCATCCCCTAGAGTGGCTCAGTAGCCCATTTTCCACCCGCTGTGCATAACTCTGTGGATTAACGACCAGACCTGCGCCCGCCGGAGACACCTCGGCTGCAAGCAACGCCGGCAAGCAAGTATTTAGGAACTGATTGATGACAGTAGACGAAGCCAACCACGCCAACACTGTCGGAAGTTCCTGGCGCAGGGTGCTGAGCCTCCTGGAACAGGACGACCGTGTGACTCCTCGTCAGCGCGGTTTCGTCATTCTCGCCCAGGCGCAGGGCCTCATCGGCTCCACCCTCCTGGTGGCCGTCCCCAACGAGCTCACCCGCGAGGTCCTCCAGACCCAGGTCAAGGACGCTTTGGATGATGCGCTCCGCAACGTCTTCTCGGATGACATCCGGTGCGCCATCGACGTCGATACCGAACTGGTGCCCGTCCATGCCGAGCCGGAACCCGCCGTCGAGCTTGCCACGGCGCCGGACCTGGCGGTCGAGCCAAAGCCGCAGCCCACGCCGCCGAGCACTTCTCATGAGTTCGGCCGCCTGAACCCGAAGTACATCTTCGACACTTTCGTGATCGGTTCCTCGAACCGGTTCGCCCATGCTGCGGCGGTCGCTGTGGCAGAAGCGCCGGCCAAGGCCTACAACCCCCTGTTCATCTATGGCGATTCGGGTCTCGGGAAGACCCACCTGCTGCACGCCATTGGCCACTATGCCCGCAGGCTCTACAGCGGCATCCGGGTCCGCTACGTGAACTCGGAAGAATTCACCAACGACTTCATCAACTCGATCCGTGATGATGAAGGCACCAGCTTCAAGACCACGTACCGGAATGTTGATGTCCTCCTGATCGACGACATCCAGTTCCTGGCGGGCAAGGACCGGACGCAGGAAGAGTTCTTCCACACGTTCAACGCCCTGCACAACGCCAACAAGCAGGTTGTCATCACCTCGGATCAGCCGCCCAAGATGCTTGCCGGCTTTGAGGACCGCATGACCTCCCGCTTCGAGTGGGGACTTTTGACGGACATCCAGCCGCCGGAACTTGAGACGCGCATCGCCATCCTCCGCAAGAAGGGCCTCAGCGAAGGCCTGTCAGCTCCTGATGACGCTCTGGAGTACATCGCTTCAAAAATCTCCAGCAACATCCGTGAACTCGAAGGCGCACTGATCCGTGTCACCGCTTTTGCAAGCCTGAACCGCCAACCGGTGGACGTTGCCCTCGCAGAGATGGTCCTCAAGGATCTGATTACCGACGACGGTGCACAGGAAATCACGGCGAAGCAGATCCTTGACCAGACGGCTGACTACTTCAAGCTCAGCATGGAAGAACTCTGCAGCAAGTCCAGGACGCGCACTTTGGTGACGGCCCGCCAGATCGCCATGTACCTCTGCCGTGAGCTCACGGACATGTCTTTGCCGAAGATCGGCCAGGAGCTTGGTGGGCGTGACCACACGACCGTGATCCACGCAGACCGGAAGATCCGCGAGCTGATGGCAGAGCGTCGTGTGATTTACAACCAGGTCACCGAACTCACCAACCGGATCAAGCAGCAGCAGCGCGACTCCTGAAATCCACATCGCTCCCGCCACTACATACCTTATTAACAGGTGCATGTGGATAAGCCTGTGGATACTTAAGGGGACAAGCGCGGTTAATGGGCTTAAAACCCTTAAGGCGTCTGTGGATCGTTAAAAACCGGCTTCGGAGTTGTCCCCATCCACACCCTGTTTAAAACCCAGTTAACGCACAGTCCATGAACAGGGCTTAACCGCGGATCCAAGCCTCAGGATGGGGTTATCCACAGTTTCCACAGCAGTTATTAACACTACGAATCCCAAAAAATTGAAATCCCTCAAATAACAATCTCGATCCACCACCCACCGGACCAGGCCATTGGCCCGGCCAAGGCCAGCCTTGCGGCTGTCCACATAGGACGGGTCCAGGCAAACGGGGATGGGTTAATCGCGGATCTTCCGGCTAAGCTGTCAGCAGCGCTCCCATCCTTGGGTCTTGTTTGTAGTTCGCTCAGTGCGGACCATGCAGGTTCCGATGCCGGACTGCGAAGATTCAGCGGGTTCCAAGCAGGGATCCGCGGCTACTACATGGCAGCAGCAATGAAAGGCGGCACCCCTCCGTGAAGTTCAGAGTCGACCGCGACGTCCTGGCAGAAGCCGTTACGTGGACCGCGCGGTCGTTGTCTCCGCGGCCGCCCGTACCCGTGCTTTCGGGCCTTCTCCTCAAAGCCGAGGCAGGAACCGTAAGCCTCTCAAGCTTCGATTACGAGACCTCAGCCCGTCTGGAAATCCCCGCCGACATCGCCGTCGAGGGCACCATCCTGGTCTCCGGACGCCTTTTGGCAGACATCTGCCGCAGCCTGCCTTCCGCACCGGTCGAAGTTGAAACCGATGGCAGCAAAGTCACTCTCACTTGCCGTCGAAGCAGCTTCCACCTGGCCACCATGCCGGAGTCCGAGTACCCGGCGTTGCCTGCACTTCCGGCCATCAGCGGCACCTTGCCCGGCGACGCCTTTGCCCAAGCCGTTTCCCAGGTCATCATCGCGGCGAGCAAGGACGACACTCTGCCGATCCTGACCGGCGTCCGCATGGAGATTGAGGATGACCTCATCACCCTCCTCGCCACCGACCGATACCGCCTGGCCATGCGCGAAGTCCCTTGGAAACCCGTAACTCCCGGCATCTCTACCAGTGCGCTGGTGAAATCCAAGACCCTGAACGAGGTTGCCAAGACCTTGGGCGGCAGCGGTGACATCAACCTGGCCCTTGCGGACGATGACAGCCGCCTCATCGGTTTCGAGAGTGGTGGACGCACCACAACGTCCCTTCTTGTCGATGGCGATTACCCGAAGATCCGCTCTCTGTTTCCGGACTCCACCCCGATCCACGCAACAGTCCAGACCCAGGAACTCGTCGAGGCCGTACGCCGTGTTTCGCTGGTTGCAGAGCGGAACACCCCTGTTCGACTTGCCTTCACGCAGGGCCTGCTGAACCTCGACGCCGGTACCGGTGAAGATGCGCAGGCTTCCGAAGAACTTGAAGCACAGCTCTCCGGCGATGACATCACCGTCGCCTTCAACCCGCACTACCTCGTTGAAGGCTTGAGCGTCATCGAGACCAAGTACGTTCGCTTCTCGTTCACCACGGCTCCGAAGCCGGCCATGATCACGGCCCAGGCTGAACCCGACGGAGAAGACCAGGACGACTACCGCTACCTCGTGATGCCGGTCCGCCTTCCCAACTAATCGGCAAGTACCCGCCCGCTTTCGCAGAAAAGAGTCAACGCTGTGCACATCGGTTTGATCGGCCTTGGAAAAATGGGTTTCAACATGCGCGAACGCATGCGGAAGGGCGGCATCGAGGTCACAGGCTTCGACCGCAACCCGGATGTCACGGATGTGGCTTCGGTGGACGAGCTCATCGCCGCACTGCCTGCTCCGCGAGTCGTGTGGGTCATGGTTCCCTCAGGCGAGATCACTGATGCCGTGGTGACCGAACTCGGGGAGAAACTCAGCCCCGGCGATATGGTGATCGACGGCGGGAACTCACGGTTCACCGAGGACCAGAAGCATGCTGCCGCTCTGGCGGACAAGGGCATTCGCTTCGCTGACTGCGGCGTTTCCGGCGGTGTATGGGGTCTCCAAAACGGCTACGGTCTCATGGCAGGCGGATCCGAAGAAGATATCGAACTTGCGATGCCCATTTTCGACGCCCTCCGTCCCGAAGGCGATCGGGCGGACAGTTTCGTTCACGTCGGCGGTGTCGGCGCAGGCCACTACGCCAAGATGGTCCACAACGGCATCGAATACGGCCTCATGCAGGCCTACGCCGAAGGATACGAACTCCTGGCGGCCAAGGACATCGTCAAAGATCTTCCGGGAACCTTCCGCGCATGGCAAAAAGGAACTGTGGTCCGGTCATGGCTCCTCGACCTTATGGTCAAGGCCCTCGATGAAGATCCCGGCCTGGCGTCAATTGACGACTATGTGGAAGACTCCGGCGAGGGACGCTGGACCGTTGAAGAGGCAATCGCCAACGCAGTTCCGGCACCAGCCATTACAGCCGCGCTCTTCGCCCGCTTTGCTTCGCGCGAAGACAACTCGCCGGCCATGAAGATGGTCTCCGCCCTGCGTCACCAGTTCGGCGGACACGCCACCCGTCCGGCCAACTAGGCCGCAGGAGTCCTGCAAACGGCGTGTACCTCGAACATCTCTCGCTGACGGATTTCCGCAGCTACGCACAGGTGGACTTGAAGCTTGGTCCAGGTGTAACGGTCCTGGTGGGTTCCAACGGGATCGGCAAGACCAACCTGATGGAAGCCATTGGATATTTGGCGACGCTCAGTTCCCACCGTGTGAGCACGGACGCTCCGCTGCTTCGTTTTGGTGCGGAACGCGCAATGATCCGGGCCAGGTTGGTCCGTGGTGAACAAGCCACGGTCATCGAGTTGGAAATCAACTCTGGTCGTGCCAACCGCGGACGGATCAACCGCGGTAATCCGGTCCGGGCGCGGGACATCCTGGGAATTTGCCACACGGTGCTGTTCGCCCCTGAGGATCTTGCTTTGGTCAAGGGCGACCCCTCGAACCGCCGACGTTTCCTGGATGAGCTCCTGGTCAGCCTCGTACCCCGGCATGCTGCCACCCGCAGCGATTACGACCGCGTACTGAAGCAGCGGAACGCCCTCCTGAAATCGGCCCGCGCTGGCAAGTTCACGGCGGGCCATGAAGCAACCTTGGACGTCTGGGACCAGCACATGGCCAGGGCCGGGGCCGAATTGCTGCACGCACGGCTCGAATTGGTGGAACGGCTGCGTCCCCACTTGAACAGCGCATACGCGCAGCTCACGGACGGGTCCAAGGATGCCGGCGCGGTTTACCGCTCCACCATCCAGGACATTCTTGACGACGACGGCGGTCCGGCCAACAGCGGAACGGAACCTCCGGCGTCGTTCGAGGACCTCCGGCTGCTGTCCGTTGATGAACTCACCGAACGCTATGTCCAGGCCTTTGCGGCGTCGAGGAAAAAGGAACTCGAACGGGGTATTTCATTGGTGGGCCCGCACCGCGACGAACTGGAGCTCACTTTGGGACAAGCTCCGGCCAAGGGCTATGCGTCCCACGGCGAAACGTGGTCCATGTGCCTGTCGTTGCGCCTGGCTTCCTACTACGTGATGCTGGACGACGCCCGGACCGGCGGCACTGCTCCGATCCTTATCCTGGACGACGTTTTCGCTGAATTGGACGTCCAGCGGCGGCGTAAACTGGCTGCAATAGTCGCCGGTGCCGAGCAGGTTCTGGTGACTGCCGCCGTCGACGCCGACATCCCTGAGGAGCTGGCCGGACGGCGCGTAACCGTTGTTCCGGGAGGCATCGATGGCGAAGGATAGTCCCGACGGACTCCAACCGGGCCGCGACCCGGACGAAATCGATGCTGCTCAAGCGGCGCTGAACCGCATGCGGGAGGCAGCTGCTGCACGCGGCGAAGTGAGGCAACGTGCTCCCCGGCCGGGTTCGGCCCCCAAGCGCAAAGGATTGCGGGATACGCGCGGCTTTTCCCAGTTTCACGGCGGCGGCCGCGACCCGTTGGGGCTCGGCAAAGTTGTAGGGCGCCTGGTAGCCGAACGCGGCTGGACTTCACCTGTTGCCGTTGGTTCTGTCATGGCGGAATGGGACACCTTGGTGGGTCCGGACATCTCCGCGCACTGCACCCCGGAGAGCTTCACCGACACAACACTTCATGTACGCTGCGATTCGACGGCCTGGGCCACGCAGCTGCGGTTGCTGAGTACCAGCCTCCTGGAACTGTTCCGGAATGAGCTTGGTGAAGGAGTTGTCACCAGCATCCAGGTCCTGGGCCCGTCCGCACCAAGTTGGCGGAAAGGTGGCCGCAGTGTCAACGGTCGGGGACCCAGGGATACGTACGGCTGAGCGGCGTGCAGGGCGTTTCAACGCCCCTGGGCCGTATAGGCACCCATCGGGACGTGTGCAGGGCCATTGCAGATAGGGCCAGCGGCCTCCCAGCGGCATATTCAGCTCTGGGCTGCCCCTGTATTTGCAAGGATTCGCGTGTTTCCACGATAGAATTGGCGTAGATCACTGAGCGCCGGTGAAACGTCGCCGGATCCTGAATCCACCCTCGTGGCCTTCGGGAACCCCGTCGTGTTACTCATCGGCGCAATCAGTCACGTGCCCGTTGGCGGCCGCGGTCCGCCGCGCGCAGCTCCGGGAACGGCCGACATCGAGTACAGAGGAGTCGAAAGCGCCTGTGGCTAACGACAATGCAGAGACCTTGGCAGTAGAGCCCGAAGAGGAGACTGTTCCCACTCCTGACACGCCCACAGAGGCGCCCAGGGAGTACGGTGCCAGCGATATCACCGTGCTGGAAGGCCTCGAAGCCGTGCGCAAACGCCCCGGCATGTACATCGGTTCAACCGGACCCCGCGGCCTGCACCACTTGGTCTATGAAGTGGTGGACAACTCTGTTGATGAGGCCCTGGCCGGTTATTGCAGCCATATCGAAGTAACCCTTCGCGCTGACGGCGGCGTAAAGGTGGTCGATGACGGACGCGGAATCCCCGTGGATATCCACCCCACCGAGGGTAAGCCCACGGTTGAGGTGGTCATGACCATCCTGCACGCCGGCGGTAAGTTCGGCGGCGGTGGATACGCTGTTTCAGGTGGCCTGCACGGTGTGGGCATCTCCGTCGTGAACGCCCTTTCCCGGCGCGTGGATACCGAAGTCCGCCGCCAGGGCCACGTTTGGCGTATGTCCTTCGCCGACGGCGGCAAGCCGCAGGGTGAACTCGTCAAGGGTGAAGCGACGGAGGCGACCGGTACCTCGCAGACCTTCTACCCGGACGGCTCCATCTTCGAGTCCACCGAATTCGATTTCGAGACTCTTCGTGCCCGCTTCCAGCAGATGGCCTTCCTCAACAAGGGCCTGAAGATCACCCTCACCGATGAGCGACCCGCCGCCCGCGACGGCGACGACGACCTGGATCTGGACGCTGTCGCAACCGAGGGCGAAGTAGCGGCCGAGCACCGCACGGTAGTTTACGAATACCCGGACGGCCTGCTCGATTACGTCAAGCACCTCAACTCGAACAAGAAGGTCGAGATCGTCCACGAGGATGTCATCGCCTTCGAAACCGAAGACACCGAGCGGCACATCGCCGTCGAGGTTGCCATGCAGTGGACCACTGCCTACTCGGAAAGCGTCCACACGTACGCGAACACCATCAACACCCATGAGGGTGGAACGCACGAAGAAGGCTTCCGGGCCGCCATGACTTCGCTGATTAACCGCTACGCGCGGGAGAAGAGCATCATCAAGGAAAAGGAAGACAACCTCACGGGTGATGACATCCGTGAAGGCCTGACCGCGGTGATTTCGGTGAAGCTTTCCGAACCGCAGTTCGAGGGCCAGACCAAGACCAAGCTGGGCAACTCCGAGGTCAAGGGCTTTGTCCAACGCGTTGTCACCGACCAGCTCGGTGACTGGCTTGAGCGCAACCCTGGCCCTGCACGCGACGTGATCCGCAAAGCCATTTCAGCTGCCCAGGCCCGCATGGCGGCCCGAAAGGCGCGTGACAACGCACGCCGGAAGAGCCCGCTGGAGTCGTTCGGCATGCCCGGAAAGTTGTCTGACTGCTCGTCGAAGGATCCCTCGCGCTGCGAGGTCTACCTGGTGGAGGGTGACTCGGCCGGCGGTTCGGCCAAGCGTGGCCGCAACCCCGAAACCCAGGCGATTCTGCCGCTGCGAGGCAAGATCCTCAACGTGGAACGCGCCCGTCTGGACAAGGCTCTGGGTAACGCCGAAGTCCAGTCCATGATCACCGCATTCGGTACGGGCATTGGCGAGGACTTTGATATCGCCAAGTTGCGGTACCACAAGATCGTGCTGATGGCAGATGCCGACGTTGACGGCCAGCACATCACTACCTTGCTGATGACACTTCTGTTCCGCTACATGCGTCCGCTTATTGAAAACGGCTACGTCTACCTGGCCCAGCCGCCGCTCTACAGAATCAAGTGGTCCAACGCAGCACACGACTACGTTTACAGCGACCGCGAGCGTGATGAGACCATCCGCAAGGGTGCCGCGTTGAACAAGCGCCTCCCCAAGGACAACGGAATCCAGCGCTACAAGGGCCTCGGCGAGATGGATTACACCGAACTGTGGGACACCACCATGGATCCGGAACGCCGTACGCTCCTGCAGGTCACCATGGACGATGCCTTGGCTGCCGACCAGACCTTCTCCGTGCTGATGGGCGAGGACGTGGAGTCACGCCGTAACTTCATCCAGCAGAACGCCAAGGACGTCAGGTTCCTCGATATCTAGGGTCCGTCAAGGACACGAAGTATTCCAGAACCGACATATACCTGAAACGGAAACCTTAGATTATGAGTGACGAAACTCCCGAAGTCCCGGCGGATTCAAATGCCGAAGATGTCGTCCTTGAGGGCGATGTACTGACCGACCGCGTTGAGCAGGTGGACCTGCAGACCGAAATGCAGCGGTCCTACCTGGACTACGCCATGGCCGTCATCGTGGGACGCGCCCTCCCGGACGTACGTGACGGACTCAAGCCGGTTCACCGTCGCGTTCTGTACGCAATGTTCGACGGCGGATACCGCCCCGACCGTTCGTTCAACAAGTGCGCCCGCGTGGTTGGCGACGTCATGGGTACCTACCACCCGCACGGTGACATGGCGATCTACGACGCATTGGTCCGCCTCATCCAGGACTGGACCATGCGCTACCCGCTGGCCCTCGGCCAGGGAAACTTCGGTTCGCCCGGCAACGACGGCGCGGCCGCCCCGCGTTACACCGAAACCAAGATGGCCCAGCTGGCCATGGAAATGGTCCGGGACATCGACGAGGAAACCGTCGATTTCCAGGACAACTACGACGGCAAGAACCAGGAACCCACTATCCTGCCGGCGCGGTTCCCCAACCTGCTGGTCAATGGCTCCTCCGGCATCGCCGTCGGCATGGCGACCAACATCCCGCCGCACAACCTCCGCGAGGTTGCCGACGGCGTCCAGTGGGCTCTCGAAAACCCCACGGCAACGCGCGAAGAACTCCTCGAGGCCCTTCTGCAGCGCATCAAGGGACCCGACTTCCCCACAGGCGCCACCATCCTGGGGCACAAGGGCATTGAGGACGCGTACCGTACGGGCCGTGGCTCCATCACCATGCGCGCCGTGGTCAACGTGGAAGAACTGCAGGGCCGGACATGCCTTGTGGTCACTGAACTGCCGTACCAGGCCAACCCGGACAACCTTGCCATCAAGATCGCTGAACTGGTCAAGGACGGCAAGATCCAGGGCATCGCCGACCTCCGTGACGAAACGTCAGGCCGTACCGGCCAGCGCCTTGTCATTGTCCTCAAGCGTGACGCCGTGGCCAAGGTTGTCCTGAACAACCTCTACAAGCACACGCAGCTGCAGGACAACTTCTCCGCGAACATGCTGGCGATTGTCGACGGCGTTCCGCGGACCTTGAGCCTGGACGCCTTCATCCGGCACTGGGTGGCCCACCAGATGGACGTCATTGCACGCCGGACCCGGTACCGCCTCCGCAAGGCCGAGGAAGAAGCACACATCCTGCGTGCCCTCCTCAAGGCATTGGACATGCTGGACGAAGTCATCGCGCTGATCCGTGCTTCCAACACCACGGAAGCTGCCCGCGAAGGCCTGATGGAGCTCCTGGAGATTGACGAGCTCCAGGCCCGCGCGATTCTGGACATGCAGCTCCGCAGGCTCGCAGCCCTCGAGCGCCAGAAGATCCAAGACCGTCACGCCGAGCTCGAGGCACTCATCAGCGAGTACAACGCCATCCTTGGCTCGGAAGAGCGCCAGCGCCAGATCATCAGCGAAGAGCTTGCCGAAATCGTGGCGAAGCACGGTGACGACCGCCGGACACACATCCTGATGGGCTTCGACGGCGACATGTCCATGGAAGACTTGATTCCCGAAGAGGAAATGGTCGTCACCATTACCCGCGGTGGTTACGTCAAGCGGACCCGTAGCGACAACTACCGCTCACAGCAGCGGGGCGGCAAGGGCATCAAGGGCGCCCAGCTGCGCGGTGACGACGTCGTGGAGCACTTCTTTGTTACCACCACGCACCACTGGCTGCTGTTCTTCACCAACCTGGGCCGTGTCTACCGGGCCAAGGCATATGAACTTGCAGAAGCCGGACGTGACGCCAAGGGCCAGCACGTTGCCAACCTCCTGGCCTTCCAGCCCGATGAGCACATCGCCCAGGTCCTGGATCTCAGGGATTACCAGCAAGCTCCATACCTGGTCCTGGCCACCAAGAACGGCCTGGTCAAGAAGACGCGGCTGGAAGACTACGACACCAACCGCACGGCCGGCGTCATCGCCATCAACCTGCGCGACGGTGACGAACTGGTCTCAGCCCAGCTGGTCAGCGAAACGGACGACCTCCTCTTGGTCTCACGCAAGGGCCAATCGATCCGCTTTACGGCAACGGACGACGCCCTGCGACCCATGGGCCGCGCCACCTCAGGTGTCACGGGCATGAAGTTCCGTGAAGACGACGAACTGCTGGCAGCGGACGTGGTCCAGGAGGGCTCCTTCGTGTTCGTTGTGACCGAGGGCGGGTACGCCAAACGAACCGCTGTGGACGAATACCGACTCCAGGGCCGCGGCGGCCTGGGTATCAAGGTAGCCAAGCTCGCCGAGGACCGTGGAGACCTTGTGGGTGCCCTGATCGTCCAGGAAGAAGACGAAGTCCTGGTGGTCATGGAAGGCGGCAAGGTGGTCCGTTCCGCCGTGGCCGGCGTTCCTGCGAAGGGCCGTGACACCATGGGTGTCATCTTTGCCAAGCCGGACAAGAATGACCGCATTATCGAAGTCGCCCGCAACAGCGAACGCGGTTTGGAGGGCGAGGAATCAGAGGACGCCGCCGACGATGACGTAACGTTGGCTGCAAACGACGGCGCCGCTGCGGTGACCGCAACGGAAAACGACGCTGACCCGGAAAATGAATCGGGCGCGGAGCTGAACGAAGACAATACCGGAGGTAACGAGTGAGTAATTCCGACTCATATCCCAAGCCGAGCACAGGTGTCCCCGGCGGACTCCGGCAGCCCTCAGGCAATGCGCAGGCCGGCACGCCTGCACGTCCCCAGCAACGCCCGGGGGCAGGATCCCCTGGCTCGGGCGTGGCAGGTGCACGTCCGGGAACGGATGCCAACTCTGCTCCCCGTCCGGCCGGCGCCCCAGGGCAACGCCCCGCACAGCCGGGCCAGCGCCCTGCGACGGCAGGTCAGCGTCCGACAGGCGCACCGGGCCAACGCCCCGCACAGCCCGGCCAGCGTCCGGCAGGAGCGGCAGGGCAACGCCCCGCCCAGGGTGGTCCCGGCTTGGTCAAGCCTGCCCCCAAGGCCAAGGTGCGTCGTGCACGCCTACTTGTCAGCAAAGTTGACCCTTGGTCAGTGCTCAAGATGGCTTTCCTGTTGTCCGTAGCCCTGGGAATCGTCACCGTGGTGGCGGCAATTGTCTTGTGGACTGTGCTGGATCTCACAGGCATCTTCAACCAAGTGGACAGCCTTCTCGGCACCCTTGCAGGTTCTGAAGGCAGCGGTTTCGAGCTGAAGAAGATTGCTTCGCTGGGCCAGGTGGCGTCCTTCGCGACGATCATCGCCGTCGTGAATGTTGTTTTGCTGACGGCACTGTCCATGCTGTCTGCTGTGCTCTATAACATTTCTGCAACGTTGGTGGGCGGCGTAGGCGTCACCTTGACGGACGACTAGGAAAAATCCGCGGAATTCCGCCGTTTTCGGCGGAATTCACCGGAGAAAGTGCCTCGATTTGAGATCGGGCCGGGAAGTGCTGTACAGTCATATCTCGGCCCGATGAGGCATCGGGGCGTATAGCTCAGGCGGTTAGAGCGCTTCGCTGATAACGAAGAGGTCCCAGGTTCAAGTCCTGGTACGCCCACGGAACCTAAACAGGTTCAGGTAAAACTGAACCGGAATGAGGTACTTGTGAAGAAGTTGCTGGTAGTTGTGGCAGCCGCAATCGCAGGTGTCCTGGTTTATAAGAAGAACCAGGAATCCGAAGCCCGGAAAGATGTCTGGAGCAAGTCAACCGATACAGTTGACTAGCCGAGGAACCCGGTTCTGAACTGGTAAAACCCAGTCCGGATATGGGGTATGATAGACGGGTTGCTTCTTATGGGGGCATGGCGCAATTGGTAGCGCACCTGCTTTGCAAGCAGGGGGTTCGGGGTTCGAGTCCCCGTGCCTCCACCATAAGAAAAGTCCCGGTCAGAAATGACCGGGACTTTTGCGTTTAACGCCTGCCCTGTAAATTGGCCCGACTCGGGAACGGACGGGGAACCACGGCCCAATAGTGTTGGTCTGTGAACCTTCTCATTGCCGCCCTGGGAGTACTGGGTGTGGCCTCCTCCGGACCACTCATTGCCGGCACACTGGGCGCCACCTCGGTGACCGCGCTGGCCATCGCGTTCTGGCGCAACGCGATCGGTGCCGCCGCGATGGCGCTGCCGGTGGTCATCAAGGAACCAAAAGCCTTCGGCAGGATCAACCGGCGCGAATTCGGCTGGTCGGCGATGGCCGCCGTCGCACTGGCTTTTCACTTCGCTTGCTTCATCACGGCCCTCCAGCTGACGTCTGTTGCGGCGGCCACGGCACTCGTTTGTCTTCAGTCCGCATGGATCGCTGTCTTCCAGATGTTCCGCGGCACGCGCCACCGCTGGCCCGTCCTGATCGGCCTTGGCATAGCCTTTGTGGGCGTCGCAGCCATCACGGGATTCGATATGGGTTCGTCCCCCGAGGCGCTGCTGGGCGACCTCCTGGCCGTCGCCGGTGGCGCCCTGGCTGGCCTGTACACCTTGGCTGGTGGCAAAGCCCGGCAATCCATGGCAACGGGAACCTACACCACTCTGTGCTACGGGATGTGCGCGGCGTTGGTGGCGCTGATGGCATTGGTCAGCGGGCAGCCGTTGTCAGGGTTCGACGCCGGTGGCTGGCTTGGGATCATCGCCATCACCGTCTGCGCGCAGTTGGTGGGGCACACAGCCTTCAACCACTTGCTGGCAACGATGAGCCCGCTGTTGGTGTCCATGATCATCCTGCTCGAAATCCCCGGCGCGGCCATTCTTGCCGCCATCTTCCTCAATGAGACTTTGCCGGCGGGGACCTATGCCGGCTTGACGTTGATCCTGGCCGGCTTGGCCGTCGTCGTGGCCGGTCAGAGGCGCGGCCGTGCAGGGAGCGGGAAAGACGAAGCTGACCGCAGGGAAGCCGAGCTGGGCACCGACTGACGTGCCGTCGTCGAGCGTTGATCCGCCCGGGAGTCAGAGACCGCCGCGACGGGCGCCCTGTGCGGCATTGGCCGTGTGGATGGCGCGGAGCAGCTTGGCAGGGAAATAAACGGAGAAGAACACCACCATGGGCGCCTTCAGGGCCATCTTCTTCACGTTGTGCGCCTTGTACGTACGGTCGAAGCGCTGAACATAGTAGCGGTAGTCCCGGGGTGAATCCTCAAGCCTGCGCGCGGACATGCCCGAGACCATCTGCGGGACGTACTGGACCTTCAGGTCATGCTCAAAGAGGTGGAGCGAGAGATCGATGTCCTCGTGCATCTCATCCTTCTCGTCCAGGCACGCCTCATCGCGGATGGTTTCCCACGCAGACCGACGGAGGGCCATGTTGGAGCCGAACAGGAAGTGGTACTGGTGCTTCGCCAGGCGGATCATGAGTTGTCGCATCTTGTCATCGGCCTTGAGCCCGAACCGACGCATGGGCATGTCGTAGTAGACCACCGGTCCAGTGGCTGCGGCAACAGATTGGTCCATGAACGCCTTTTGCACCTGCTCGACCCAATCCGGTTCCAGGACGGAGTCGGCGTCGATGCGGCCCACTACCTCTCCCGTGGCACTGTTCAGGCCGTGGTTGCGGGTGGGAATGAGGCCCTGGGCGGTGTCCTGCCGAAGAAGAATAATGGGGCTCTCAGGGTATTCCTGCTGCATTTGCCGCACGATCCTGGCGGTACGGTCCGTGGACAGGTTGTCCACCACGATGATCTCGTCGGCCGGAACGGATTGGTAGATGGCAGCGATGAGGCACTGGCGTATAACGCTTTCTTCGTTATACGCCGGGATGACGATGGAGACGCCCGGAGGTTCCGGGGCATCCTGGAGGGCACCCGCCAAGGGTCTATCGGCTGACATCTCCTCAAATCTAACACCCGCATCTTTGCCCCTGGCGGAGGCTTTGGTTACAAGCCGGCAAACACTGAAGGGACTCCGGCTGCTGCCGGAGTCCCTTCAGGAGTGGACTGCTTTCCAGGTGAAAGCGCTTAGCTGTTGGTACCCTTGGCGTCCGAATCAGAGCCTTCGCTGTCCTTGTTCAGGCTCGCTGCGATGTTCTTGACGGCCGTCTTGGCATCCGTGGCGACCTTTGCGCTTGAATCCTCAACGTTCTTGAAGGCGTCCTTGGTTGCCTGCTCGGCCTCGGCTTTGGCTTCTTCCGGAGTAATGTCCGACGTGCCGGGCTTGGCAGCTTCAGCCGCAGTAGCGGAGGCGGCTGCGTCGGCCGGAGCCGGTGCCGCAGTTGCTGCCGCTGCAGGAGCGGCCGGAACCGGAGCCGGGGTCGGTGTGACCGGGGAAGGGGTCTTCCACGGATCCTCGACCGGCTTGGAAGCCTTCCAAGCGGCAACACCGGCAGCCGCAGCTGCGGCGATGACCGTGAAGACCAGCCATCCGCGCTTCTTGGGCTTGGGTTCCTTGCCCAGCTTGGTGGCGACAGCCTTGGAGGCCTCATCTGCCACAGCCTTCAGCTGCTTGCCTGTGGCCTGGGCCTGCTCCTGGACGCTGTGCACAACACCGGAGTCAACAAGTTTCTGGGCAACCGCATCGACCTGGGCCGGCGCATTCTCCAGAACGTGGTGAACGGCTACGGAAGCCTGGCCCAGCTGTTCGGAAAGCTTGGGCAGGTACTCATCCACCACTTTGTCCCGTGCAATCCCCAGTGCCGGAGTTGCTTTGTTGAGGGTCTCCTGGATTTTTGGCGTTGCGTCCTCTACGACGTCGTGGATCTTTGGCGCGAGGTGCGCCAGTCCATCCTGGATGCGCGGCGTAACGACTGCCACGCCGTCGGCGAGGTTGTGCGCGGCGGACTTCAGCCCCTCTTGGATCTTGGGGGAAGCGGTGTCAATGCCGTGCTGGATACGCGGAACAGCCCAGTTCACGGCTGCTTCCACACGGGGCGCAGCCCAGTCGCGTGCGTTATCCACACCAACCGCAACGGATTGTTCGAGTTCGCGGGCAATACGGTCTGTTTTCTTCACAACTACCTCCCGATACACGTGCTCGTTTGTTGCTAGCCTACGTCGCTTGGGGAACACCGGCTATTCATCTGCCCGATTCGACCCGGATTTCACCGAGCGCGGAACCGGCTTTACAACTGCCACGGCGTTGACCCTGCATGGAAGAATGGGCCTATGACCATTGCAACCGCAAAAGCAACGATCCACACTACCCTCGGCGATATCAAGGTTGACCTCTTCGGTAACCACGCGCCCAAGACCGTGGCAAACTTCATCGGCCTGGCCACCGGCGAGAAGTCCTGGAACCACCCGGAGACGGGCGAGGACAAGACCGGTACTCCCCTGTACAACGGCACCATCTTCCACCGGATCATCAAGGACTTCATGATCCAGGGCGGCGATCCCCTGGGCCGCGGCGTTGGTGGCCCCGGTTACCAGTTCGACGACGAAATCCACCCGGAACTGACGTTCAACGCTCCTTACAAGCTGGCCATGGCGAACGCCGGAATCCAGATGGGCAAGGGCACCAACGGGTCACAGTTCTTCATCACCACGGTCAACACCGACTGGCTGTTCGGCAAGCACAGCATTTTCGGCGAGGTCACGGATGAGGAATCCCGCAAGGTCGTTGACGCCATCGAGGCCGTCCGCACCGGCATGGGCGACCGCCCCGTCGAAGACGTCGTTATCAACAGCATCGACATCGAACAGCTTTAGTCGCTCTCTGACGCTGAATCAATGAGCTACGGAATCCCGTCGGCAGAGCCGTCCGCTGATATTCCGGTGTGCCCCCGGCACCCGGACAGGCCCTCCTATGTGCGGTGCCAGCGTTGCGGGCGCCCCGCGTGCCCCGAGTGCCAGCGGACGGCCGCCGTCGGGTTCCAATGCGTTGACTGCGTCAACGAACAAAAACGTACGACGCCGGCCTACCGGTCCCCGTACGGCGGCGCCCTGGCCGTGGGCCGCCCTCTGGTGACGTTCACGATCATCGGGCTCTGCGTGCTGGTGTACATCCTTCAGTGGATTGTGCCCGGCGACGTCATCTTCCAGAACTTTGCGTTTGCCAACGTCTTTGCCGCCACTGAACCGTGGCGCATGGTGACGGCGGCGTTCCTGCACTCCCAGGGCTTCCTGCTTCACATCGTCTTGAACATGTACACGTTGTGGATCTTCGGCCAAGCCCTTGAGCCCCTGCTCGGGCGGATACGTTTCCTGGCTGTGTATCTGATCTCCGCTATCGGCGGTTCCGTCGGCTATCTCCTGCTGACTCCCGACTACCCAATCTCCGGCGTCGTGGGCGCATCCGGTGCGATCTTCGGACTCTTTGGGGCCATGCTCGTGGTGCAGCGGCACAGGGGCGGCGAGACCAAGCAACTGTGGGTTTTGATCGCCATCAATGGCGCCATTGGCTTCTTTATCCCCAGCATCGCCTGGCAGGCCCACTTAGGTGGGTTGATTACCGGTGGCCTGGCTGCTGCCGCCATCGCGTACGCCCCCCGCGGCAAGAACCAGGCCCTCCTCCAAGCCGGCGGGTTGGTGCTGGTTGTGGGCTTGTTGGCAGTACTCACCTGGTTCCGCGTTACCGCCGGCTAACCCTGTCTGGGGTCCCTTTTCCTATGTATCACTCCGCTGTGGGCGCGACGGGTTGCCGCAGGATGGTCCGAAGTTTCTCCGGCGCGCTCCGCCTGGGATCCCCTAGATAGATCTCGTGGTGCTTCCCTGTCATGGTCAGTGACTGCTCCGGTATGAACCGGTGATGCAGCTCATCCAGCACGGGCCCTTCATCATCGTACGGACCAATGTGCAGCGTCTGTACGATCAGCCCCTCCTCCAGCGGTTCCAACCGGAGCCGCTCCAAGGCCGGGGCGGCTCCTTTTCGGTCCACAGCCTCGCACGCCGCCTCAAAGTGCTCTTGCGTGACCCAGTCCGGCACCATGTTCATCAGGGTCCAATCCCAGAGCGACTTGTCCCTGGCGCTGGTGAAGGCGTCCATGTCATCGGCCCACCAGAGTGCCTCCAGCGGCATCACGCCATAGTCCTGGCCCAACTCCGCCTTGCTGAAGAACTTCAGTTTGTACGCCACGGGGTACAACGTGGACAAGGCGGCCTGGTACGACGCCGCAGTATTGGGGTCCCCTGAGCCGTCGATCTTCAAGTACTGAAGGGGCGGAACGGTCAGCACGGAGAAAGTACCCCTCGTTGCACTGTAGCTGGGGATCAGTTTCTTGAAGTCGCTCTTCATGGGACAACCGTAAACCTGCCGGTTGATGGGCTGCATGAGCTGAACGCCCGTGTTATCCACAGGTGTTATCCACACTGTGAGTAACTTACATGCATGTAGTTAAGGGCTTAACCCGACAATTGAGCCGTTGTAGCGGCAGATATCCCCCGAAAGGCATGAATTTCTCCACACCTGTGGATAACTATGTCCCCATCTGTCTCCGTTTTGTGGACAAAGAGGCAAGTTCTTCCGCCCCTGTGGACAAGGCTGTTAATTCCCCCGCAGTGAAGGCTCTATCAACAGGGTTATCAACATTGTTAATAACTTACATCCGTGTAGTTCAGAGGTCCGGTGAGTCAGTAAACCCCGGCAGGACAGGGTTCCACAGGCGCCAACTCACATGTTTTCCCCATCTGTGGATAACTTGTGGGAAGGCGGATGTTGTTATGTGGGTAACCGGGAGCAGGCCCCACCGCAGCGATTACTAAACCCAGGGGCAAGTGAACGAACGCACAGCACCGGAATCTCCGTTGAGTCGAAGCGGGCAATCCTGCCGCGTTGAACTTTCGGTGAAACTTCGGCCACTATCCACAGCGCCGTGCACAGTGGGTATAACTGTCCCACGGGCGGCCTGACGGCCTGCATGGGCGGTAAACCGGGGGTTTTGGGGGTAAGTATGTGGATGTCCACAGAAGTTATCCCCGCTTGTGGATAAAGTTACGCACTTCTGTGGACAAGAATTTGGGTCAAGGGGTGTTTGAACTCCCCGAGCGGCTTCCGCCTAAATCCACACCCCTGAGGTCCCGCGTCGGTGGCTGTCCACCAGATGGGTGTCGATGATGCCGACCGCTTCCATCAGGGCATACATGGTGGTGGGCCCGACGAAAGCGAAGCCCTTCTTCCTCAGGGCCTTGGAAAGGGCGATGGATTCCGGAGACGTTGTGGGGATCTCCGACAGGCTCTGCGGAGCGGGTGTGCTGTCAGGTTGGAAGGACCACACGAAGTCCACCAGTCCGCCTTCCTCGCGCAGGGCAATGGTTGCTTTGGCGTTGGTAATCGCGGCGTGGATCTTCAATCGGTTGCGGACGATACCGGCGTCGAGCATGAGCCGTTCCACGTCAGACTCGGAGAAGGCGGCGACACTCTCCGGATGGAAGTCCAGAAACGCCTTCCTGAACGCCTCGCGCTTGCGCAGGATGGTGGCCCACGAAAGGCCTGCCTGGAAAGCCTCCAGGCTGATGCGTTCGTACATCCCCTGCTCGTCCCGCACGGGCATGCCCCACTCGTGGTCGTAGTAGGCCTGCATCAGTGGATCAGACGCGGCCCACACTGGACGCGCCAGGCCGTCGGGTCCGATGATGCTGCCGCTATCCGGGGTCATGCAATCTCCTCTCAAAGCAACGCGGGTCACTTATGGCCCCTGGTGAGGGCATTTAGGGGCCATAAGTGACCCCGCGTTGCAGGTAGGGGGAAGTTTATCTACCTAGGACAATCCCGTGACACGCATGGTGATGTTGATCCGGCCGTGGTCCAATCCGCAGCCATCGGGAGCAGTGCCCGGGAGCACCTTGGGGATGCCGTGATAGGCGAACCGGGAAGGGCCGCCGAAGACGAAAAGATCCCCTGAGCGCAGTTCCACGTCCTCGTACGGTTTTGTGCGGGTCTGCGTGTTGCCGAACCGGAAAACGCAGGACTCACCAATGCTGATGGAGACCACAGGAGCGTCGGAATGCTCGTCTTTGTCCTGGTGCATGCCCATCGCAGCCCCATCGGCGTAGTAGTTCACCAGAGCCGCGTCCGGTGCGTAATCCATCGAGAGGCCCAGCAGGGACTCGTCAATGCCCACCTCCCTGGAATAGGCAGCGGAGACGGCCATTTTCCCCAGGCGCACCATCCAGTCCGGAAAATCGAGGACAGCTTGCCCGTTGACGTCCGTCGCTGTCCGCGAGTAACGGTACGGCTGCCAGTGCCAGCCGAGGCAAACGGTGCGTACTGACATTTTGTGCCCGCCGGGAAGCGTGGCGGCCCGCAAGGGGACGGGTCCCTGGGTCCATTCACCGAAACGCGCCACGATCCAGCGCTGCTGCTCCAACGTCAGCCAACCGGGGACGTGTACCGCGCCGGGCCGCACCAGGCGCGGACCGGCGTCGTGCTTTTCCGGCTGAACCAGCTCACGCGGAAACAGGGCATCGCTACTCACGCCGCTGCCTCCAGCGTGAGCAATGCCCGCTTGGCTTCGGGTCCGCCGAGGTAGCCACCGAAGCTGCCATCGGACTTGACCACGCGGTGGCACGGCACAATCACAGGCAGCGGATTGGTGGCGCAGGCTGTCCCCACCGCGCGGACGGCGTTGGGGCTGCCCGCAGCCTGTGCCACCTGTGCGTAACTCGCAGTGTTTCCATAGGGAATGCGGGGCAGGTGTCGGAGGACATTGAGGCGGAAACCGCGGGACAGCCGGAAGTCGAGGAGGAGATCGAAATCCCGGCGCGTGCCTGCGAAGTACTCGTCGAGTTCCCGTGCGGCGTCATCCAATCGGGTGGGGGCTTCCAGGATGCGCGGGCTGACCGTGTCCGCCAGCAACTGCAATACGGAGTCGTGGTCTTCCAGTTCAAAGGCGACCCGGATGAGTCCCCGGTCCGTGGCCGCGAGCAGCAGCTTCCCCACTGGAGAATCGATCGTACGGTAGGCGATATCCATGGCGTGGGTCAGTTGGGCATCTCGGGCCAGCCGGGCGTGGAGGCCAGCCAGGGCGGGCTGCAACCCAATATCCAGAGGTTCCAGGAGGGAAACCACCTCGTCATGCCCAAGGCTGGGTTCGAGGGTCATTGGACTTCACCTTTCGACGATGAATGGACCAGCGAAGCAGGAGATTGGATAACTGCCCGGAGTGCTTTCACGCCATCGGCGCCTGCACGGCGGGCCGCCTCCGGCGAACTGCCCAGGAGAACGCCGATCTCCTTGTAAGGGAGCCCGGCAAGGTAGTGGTAGGCCACTGCTTGGCGCTGCTTCGCAGGCAGCTTGGCGACGGCGTCGAGAAGCTCGGTGTTCGTCTCACCCGGCAGGCCCAGGCGGGTCGGCTGTTCGGGCGGATGGTCCACAGGCAGGGCGCGCCTGGCTCCGGCACGGAGGTGGTCTATGCACTTCCGGTGGGCAATGGTGACCAGCCAGGCTTCCACGTTGGCGTCCACGGGGAGATCCGGATACGCCTGGAGCGCTGCAAGGAAGGTATCGGACCAAGCGTCGTCAGCGTCGTGGACACCCAGGATCGCGCGGCACACCCGAAGTACGGTTGCACCGCGTTCCTGCACGACTGCCTCGAACGGTTTCTTGTTGGCCTGTCCGTTCTCCATCAGAAGAGCTTGCCCTCCCTGACAGAGTCCGGTTCTTCGAGTTCCAGGAGGAAGCGCTTGTTCCGAAGCCCGCCCGCATATCCCGTGAGCTGGCCCTTCCGGCCCACCACGCGGTGGCAGGGGATGATGATGCTGATGGGATTGCGTCCGACGGCGGAGCCAACTGCCTGCGCAAGGTGGGGATCCCCGAGCTCGGCGGCGAGTTCCCCATAGCTGACGGTTTCCCCAAAGGGAATGTGTTGAAGCCGGGCCCAGACCTTCTCTTGGAAGGGGTTGCCTTGAGCCTCAAAGGGCACGCTGAATTCGGTGCGTTGACCGTTCAGGTACTCGGACAACTCACTCCGGGTATGGGCAAAGACCGGGTCCTCACGGGAGACCGGTTCCCCGAAATAGTCGGGCGCGGGCATATGCCAGTGCCCTTCGTAGAAAATGCCCGTCAAAAACTCCCCGCGGGCAGTCAGCGTCAACTGCCCCAGCGGGGAATCCAACGTGGTGTGCCGGTTGCTCATATCCTGTAGACGCCAGCGGGCACCGGAATGTGAGGTCCGGAATTCCTAGGAGCGCCAGCGGGTGGTCATGAGGAACCCGACAATGGCGATGCCGAAGCCGGCAACGATGTTCCAGGAGGCCCAGTCACGGACCGGGAATTGGCCCTCAGTGATGTAGAACGTGATGATCCAAAGGAGGCCGAGGATCATGAGGCCGAACATGACGGCCTTGTACCAAACCGGGTTGGGCTTGTATTGCTGTGTGGCCGAGGTCTGTTGGGTCTGGCGGGCAGGCCGCTTGCGGGGCTTGGACTCGGGCACGGATCCTCCTGGACTGCTCGGTTGATACCCGTCGCGCTGGCCTTGATATCCTGCAGGAAGGAAATTTCCAGCGGTTAACGGCCACACGGCGTTCCGGGTTGGTTCTAGCTGTCAAGTCTAGCCGCAACTCGGGATACGCCAGTGACGCCCGCGCCCTATAAGAGGAGACCCTGTGGCGCACCAGCAGACGACGGCGGCATCTGCCGTGCCGTCCGCGAGCCAAGGGGAGGAATTGCGCCCCCGCAAGAAGCGTGGCGCCTCGAATGTCATCCGAAAGATCAGCCAGATCCTGGGTGAGCTGCTCATCACGGCGGGCATTGTCCTGCTCCTCTTCGTGGCCTGGGAATTGTGGTGGACCAACGTGGAAGCCGACGCCAAGCAGACCGAGGCCGTCAAGAGCTTCGCCCAGGAATTCACTGGACCGGTAGCCCCCGCAGCACCCACGGGCCCTGTGGACTACGGAACACCCGTCGTCGGCAAGGCCCCTGGCCACGGCGGAACCATCGGCATCATGTATATCCCGCGTTTTGGCCAGGATTACACGCGCCCCATCATCGAAGGCACGAGCTCGGACGTCTTGGACACCCTGGGCCTGGGACACTACGGAAGCACCAGCATGCCGGGCGCCCCGGGCAACTTTGCGGTGGCCGGCCATAGGCAAACCCACGGCGCCGTCCTGGACAACATCCACACCTTGGTTCCCGGGGACAAGATCTACGTCCAAACCGCCGACGGCTACTACACCTACGTTTTCCGCAACAACCAGATCGTTCTGCCCGACCGGACCGACGTCCTGCTGCCTGTGCCCACCCAACAAGGGGCCACTCCTACGGATAGCTTCCTGACGATGACCAGTTGCAACCCCAGGTTCGGTGCGCAGGAACGCATAATTGCCTACTCCTTGCTGGAGAGTTGGCAACCTGCCTCAGCTGGACCGCCGTCGGAAATTGCCGCCCAAGTAGCCCGTGCCCACGGAAAGGGGTAGCAGATGTACGCATGGATCTTCCGGAACTTGCCCGGCCCGCTGTGGGTGCGGATCCTCACTTCGCTGGTACTGGTGGGAGTAGCCCTGGTACTGATGGTCGAGTTCCTGTTCCCCTGGTTTTCCCAATTCACCACCCTGACTGACTCAACGATTGGTTTAGTGCAGCAACCATGAGCACAACAAAGATTTTGGTAGTAGATAACTACGACAGCTTCGTCTACACACTGGTGGGCTACCTCCAGGAACTGGGCGCCGAAACAACTGTCGTCCGGAACGACGACGTCACTCTGGCAGAGGCCACGGAACTGGCGGCAACCCGCGACGGCGTCCTTGTGTCGCCCGGGCCGGGCACCCCTGCCGAAGCCGGCGTCTGCATCGAGCTCATCAAATGGTGTGGTGAAGCCTCCAAGCCCATGTTCGGCGTCTGCCTTGGGCACCAGGCCCTCGCCGAAGCCTACGGCGGAGTGGTGACCCACGCCCCTGAGCTCATGCACGGCAAGACCTCCCCTGTGCGGCACGAAGGAAAGAGCGTCTTTGCTGGCCTCCCCTCTCCCGTCACAGCAACCAGGTACCACTCCCTCGCAGCCGTTCGCGACTCCATTCCTGATGTCCTGGAGGTCACGGCGGAGACCACGAACGGCGTCGTAATGGGCCTCCAGCACAAGACCGCTCCGCTCTGCGGCGTCCAGTTCCACCCGGAGTCAGTGCTCACCGAGGGCGGTTACCAGATGCTGGGTAACTGGCTCGAATCCCTTGGCATGACCGGCGCAGCCGAGCGTGCAGCGCAGCTGAGCCCGCTGATCAAGCAGTAGCCGCCCGCCCCCACAGGCTATTTCTTGGTGGGCGTGGGCTTCGGCGTCGGGGTGTCCTCAGTCGGCGTAGGAGTGGGCGTTGGCGGCGGGGCAGGAGCCTTGGCAACCGTAACCGTGACCATCTTGCCCTGATCGACTTCGGTGTTGAAGACCTCGCTCTGCGCGGTGACCTTGCCCGGTTCGACTTGCGAGTTTTCCTGCTCCACCACCACCATGGTCAAGCCGTTGGCCTTCAATGCCGCCTCGGCCTCGGCTTGGGGCAGCCCGATGAGCTGAGGCATCAGGACCTTGCCGGAGGAGATCTGCAGCTCCACCGTGGAATTGGTGGCAATCGGGGCCCCCGGTGCCGGGGCTGTGCCTATGACCAGGCCCATGGGCACGGTGGCGCTGTGCGTACGGGCACTCTTGATGGTTCCCGTGATGCCCAGTTCCCGGAGCGCATCTGTGGCATTCGCTTCTGTACGCCCCACGATGTCCGCAGGTATGGTCACAGAACTGGGACCGCTGGAGACCTTGAGGACCACTTCGCCATCCTGGGCGACCATGGAACCGGCAGCCGGGGCAGTGCCGATGGCCATGTCCTTGGCCACGGTATTGCTGGGCTCACGTACCGACTTCGGCACGAGCTTGAGGGAATACAGCTTCTGGATCGCCTGGGACTCTGTCATGTTGGCCACCACCGGCACCTCGATCTTGGCAGGCTCGGCGGGCTTGGTGTTCATGAGGTTGTAGAGCCAGAAACCGCCGCCGGCCAGCACCAGGAGCGTGAAGATCACCAATGTCGCGATCCATGCACGACGGCGGGACCTCTGCTGTGCGGGCCGCTCACGTTCCGGTGGGAGGCCCAGGGGAAGGGGTTCCTCATGCGCTCGGTCAAGGGGTTCTTCCTTGAACTGGTCCACATCCAGCAACCCCACGGCCGTGGCACTAAGGAGCTGCGTGGAGGGGTTATCGTCTTCCACAAGGTCGTTTGGATCGGTGGGGGCTTCGCTGGCCGCGACGGCGGGCACCGGGATCCCATTGCTGGCGGCACGAAGGGCCCGACGGAAGGCGGCGGCATCCTGGAAGCGATCCGTCCGGCTCTTTTGCAGGGCCTTGACCAGTACCGAATCCAGTGCCTCGGTGACATCCGGGTTGTGTGCACTCGCAAGGTCCGGGGTTTCGCGGACGTGCTGGTAGGCCACGGACACCGGGCTGTCGCCCACGAAGGGCGGCCGGCTGGTCAGGAGCTCATACAGGAGGCAGCCGGCTGAGTAGAGGTCGCTGCGGGCGTCCACGGTTTCGCCCCTGGCCTGCTCCGGCGAGAGGTACTGTGCGGTACCCACAACCGCCTGGGTCTGGGTCATCGTGGCCGCGGAGTCGGCCATGGCACGCGCGATGCCGAAGTCCATGACTTTGACTTCACCGGTGTCCGCGCAGACCATGACGTTGGCCGGCTTGATGTCCCGGTGGACAATCCCGGCACGGTGGCTGTACTCCAAGGCAGCGAGTACACCCAGCGTGTAGCCGATGGAATCCTCTACGCCCAGTTCCTTCGCCTTGATCATGTCCCTCAGCGTCCGGCCCGAGACGAACTCCATGACGATGTACGGAACGCGCACATCCTCTCCGGGGCCACCCGGAACGGAATACTCTCCCGTATCAAAGATGGCGACGATGGAGGGATGGTTGAGCGCCGCGACGGCCTGGGCTTCACGCTTGAAACGGGCCTGGAACTGCGGATCGCGGGCAAGGTCCGCGCGCAGGACCTTCACCGCGATGGTTCGTCCCAGCAGGGTGTCTGTTCCCTTGTAGACGTCAGCCATGCCGCCACGACCGATCAACTCACCGAGTTCATAGCGTTCATTGAGGATGCGCTGTGAAGACACAGGTGTGCTCTCCTCTCGATGCGCGGGGCCGGGACGGGGCGTAGACATGGTGGTTTAGCGGCCTGTTGGGGAAGCAGAGCTTGACGGGTTGGCTTTTGTGGAGCCTGGGTTGGTGGGGATGAGCTCCTTGGACAGATAGTAGGTCACAGTGGAACCGGCCGGTACCTCGGTGCCTGCGGCCGGCGACGAACGAACGAACGTTCCGGGCTGCTGGCTGATGGAACCGTTGACGTCCTCACCCTTGACATACTTCAGGCCCGCGCCCTGCAGGGCTGCCTGCACTTGGCTCTCGGGAACACCCTCGCCAATGGTGGGCACCGCAACCATCTCAGGACCCGCTGAGTAGGTCACTGTAATGGTGGTTCCGGGGTCCACCGGACCGGTGGGATTGAGGCTAAGCACCGTTCCAGGTGCTGACTGATCGAATTTCTCTTGTCCGTCGACGCCGAGACCGAGTGCACGGAGCTTGGCACTGACCGTTTCGAATGGTTGTCCCTGGAATTCCTCCGGGATGATGTTGATCTTCTGCGGGGTCGACTGGGTGGGCGACGGCGCTTCAGAGGTCTGCGTGGGCGTGGGCGACGGAGTGGCCGACGACGACGTGGGGCTGGGCGAGCGGCTGGTGCTGGCCGATGTCGACTGGCTGGGCGAAGGGCTCGGCGAGAAGAATCCGGACTGCGAAATCAGGAAACCAATCAGCGCGAACAACACCAGAAGGATCAGCGCGACAAGCGGCCACGTCCACGGGCTGCGCTTTTTGCGTTCCGGTTCCGGATCGTCGTAGCGCTCGTCATCGCTGTAGATGACTTCTTCATCGTCGTTCAGCTGCCGCTCTGCCTCCAGGGCGTTGGCACGCGTCAGGGGGTTGTCGGCGGAAGCCGCGGCGGCTCCCACAGCAGCTCCGGCTGCGCCGGCGCCCAGCACCGGAAGCGCGGAGGTCGCCGTCGACGATTGCTCCTTGCCGTACGGCGAAGCGACGACGCCGGTGGGTGCCGTTGCGGTGTTGACCGGCGCCGTGATGGGGCCGGTAGCGCCTTCGAACAACAGCATTCCGGGGACGGCGGCGTGTGCCGTGGCGATGTCGCCGTTGCGGATGGCTTCGGCTGCTTCGGCCAGCTTGATGGCGTTGGCCGGCCGGTTCTTGGGGTCCTTGGCCAGCATGGACATCAACAGCGCACGTACGGGAACCGGAAGGGTGTCAGGAAGGGGCGGCGGAGCGTCGTTGACCTGCGCCAGGGCGATGGCAATCTGGGATTCGCCGGAGAACGGACGGTGGCCGGTGAGGCACTCGTAGCCGATCACGCCGAGGGAGTAGATGTCCGAAGATCCCGTGGCCGTCTGGCCCGTGGCCTGCTCCGGCGCCAAGTACTGCGCGGTGCCCATGACCTGGCCGGTCTGGGTCAGCGGTACCTGATCCGCCAGGCGGGCGATGCCAAAGTCAGTAACCTTGACCCGGTTGTCCGGTGTGATCAGCAGGTTGCCGGGCTTGATGTCGCGGTGCACCAGGCCTTGCGCGTGGGCCACGGCAAGGGCGCGGGCGGTCTGGGCGATGATGGAGAGCGTCATGTCCGGGGACAGCACCTGCTCGCGCTCCAGGATCCCGCTGAGAGGGTGCCCGGGCACGAGCTCCATCACGAGGTAGGCGGAGCCGGCTTCCTCGCCGTAATCGAAGACATTGGCAATGCCCACGTGGTTTAGGAGGGCTGTGTGGCGTGCCTCGGCACGGAAGCGCTGCAGGAAGCCGGGGTCGCCCGTGTATTCCTCCTTGAGCACCTTGATGGCCACTATCCGGCCAAGGATCTGGTCCTTGGCCTTCCAGACCTCGCCCATGCCACCAATCGCAATGCGACTGGTCAACTGGAACCTGCCGCCGAGTGTGATTCCCGAAGTAGGCCTCACTTATTCAACACCGCCTCAAAAATCTTCTTCGCGTTCGGACTGGTTAGCTGGGCACCGCTGAGCACGTCCACACCTTCCATGACGATGGTGACGGCTACTTGCGGGTCGTTTGCCGGGGCGAACCCGGTAAACCAAGAGTTGTTCACACCGGAATCGCCGAGTTCGGCCGTGCCGGTCTTGCCGGCCACCTTGATGCCGGGAACGGCCGCGCCCTTGGCGATGCCGTTGTCCACGGCACTGGTCATCCACTCGGTGATCTGGCTGGCAATCGGCTGGGTGGTGCTGGTGCGCAGCGGTTCGGGCTTGGTTTCGCTGATGACACGGAGGTCGGGAGCGCGCACCGTCTGAACCAGGTTCGGTTTCATCTGCACACCGCCGTTGGCGATGGCCGCCGTCATCATGTTGATCTGCAGCGGTGTGGCCTTCACGTCGCGCTGACCCACCGACGACTGGGCGAGCTGGGCCTGGTCCAGGTCCTTGGGGAACACACTCTTGGCTTGCTGCAGCTTGAGCTGGTCGCCGAAGGTCTCGCCGAAGCCGAACTTTTCAGCCTGTTGGCGGATCGCGTCCTGGCCGAGGTCCAGTGCGATGCTGGCGAACGGCGTGTTGCAGGACTGCTCCAAGGCAAAAGCGAACGACGCCGTCTCCCGGACGTTGCAGTTACCGCCGGCATAGTTGGGGAGGCTGGCGTTCGACCCCGGAAGCGGGAGGCTGCTGGGGTTCGGCAGCTCGCTGTCCTTGTTGTACTTGCCAGAGTTCAAGGCAGCCGCAGTGTCAATGAGCTTGAAGACGGAGCCTGGCGAGAGCAGGTTTCCCGTGGGACCGCTGACGTTCTGGTTCAGGTTGATTCCCGGGACCTGGTTCAGCTTTGCCATGTTCGCCTCCGCAGCGGCGGTGTCGTGCGTGGCTATCAGGTTGGGGTCGTACGACGGCTTGGAGACCATGGCCAGGATGGCCCCGGTCTTCGGGTTGGTGACGACGATTGAGCCACGCTGCCCGTCAGGAATGAGGTCATAAGCCAGTTTCTGGATGGCAGGATCCAAGGTCAGCTCAACTGAAGCGCCCTTGGGTTCCTTGCCCAGGAACATCTGGCTGATGCGGTCCAGGAACAGCTGGTCCGAATTCCCCGCCAGCGTCTCGCCCATGGACTGCTCCAGGCCTGTGGATCCAAAGCCCCTGGAGAAGAATCCGGTGACGCCTGCGTAAAGCTCAGGCTGGGGGTACGAGCGCTGGAACGCGCAGGATTCTGTTCCCGGCACGGACTCCGCTACCGGCTTCCCGCCCACGATGATCGCACCGCGCTCGTTGCAGAAGGTTGCCAGGATGGCGCGCTGGTTCCAGGGGTTGGCATTGAGGTCGTCCGCGCCAATGACCTGGACGTAGCTGATGGCGCCGAAAATCAACGCGAACATGGCGACGGCGGCCATCCAGGAGCTGCGAATAGCCTGGTTCATTGATGCTTCACCGCCTCTGTTGGTGCGCTTGGGGTCTGTCCTGTTGCAGCTTTGACTGTTCCCTGGGAACTGGTGGTCGGGGACTTGTTAACCATGGGAGTGGTGTCCACAGGGCCGCGGGCCGTATTGGAAATCATGAGCAGCAGCCCGACGATGATCCAGTTGGCCAACAGGGATGAACCTCCGGCCGCCAGGAACGGCGTGGTCAGGCCGGTCAAGGGAATGAGGCGGGTGACGCCACCGATGACCACGAAGCATTGGAGGGCAATGGCGAACGACAAGCCGCAAGCCAAGAGCTTTCCGAAGGCATCGCGTGTTCCCAGGGCTGCACGGAAACCACGGGTGAAGAGCAGCATGTAGAGCATGACCACAGCGAAGAGGCCGATCAGGCCCAGCTCCTCGCCGATAAGGGCCACGATCATGTCGCTGTTTGCGAACGGCACCAAGTCCGGCCGGCCCTGGCCGAGCCCGGTTCCCACCAGGCCGCCATCTGCCATTCCGAACAGGCCTTGGACAATCTGTCCGCTGCCGCCCGGTGACCTGCCGAAGACCTCGGGTGTGAAGGCGTTGATCCAGCTGTCAATCCTGAAAGCGACGTGGGAGAAGATTTTCGACGCGATGAAACCACCGCCGAGGATCAACGCCAGGCCGATGACCACCCAGGAGATACGGCTGGTGGCCACGTAGATCATCACGATGAAAAGGCCGAAGAACAGGACCGAGGATCCAAGGTCGCGCTGGAAGACCAAAACCCCGATGCTCACCAGCCAAGCGGTGATCATCGGACCGAGATCCTTGAAACGCGGGAACTGCATGGGCCCGATCTTCCGGCCCGCCAGGAGGATGAGGTCCCTGTTGGAGGAAAGATAACCCGCGAAGAATATGGCCAAGGTGATCTTGGCGATTTCGCCCGGCTGGAACGTCATGGGCCCGATGCGGATCCACACGCTTGCGCCCAGCACTTCACCGGCGGAGATGCCCGGTACCAGAGGCAGGACCAGCAGCAAGGCACTGGCTGCCAGCGAAATGTAGGTGAAGCGGCGAAGAACACGGTGGTCCTTGAGGAACCAGATCACGGCAATGGAAACTGCCATGGCAATGAGGGTCCACCGGAGCTGATTGTTGCCGGTATCGTCGCCCGGGCCGTCCATCCGGTGGATCAAGGCGAGGCCCAGGCCGTTGAGGGCAACGACAATCGGAAGTATTACCGGATCGGCATACTTCGCCCGCAGGCGGAGGACCACGTGGAACGCGAAAGCTGCAACAGCGAGCAGGCTCGACTGGAACCAGAAGTCACTGTCGAGTCCCTTCCCGGAATTGAGGCTGACCAGGGCACTGGCGCCGATTCCCACGGCGAGGGCCAGCACGATAAGCAGCAGCTCGACGTTCCGGCGGGGCTTGGGGGCGGTTTCATTCTGGATCATTTTGCCCCCTCACAGGGAGTCGGTACGGGCGAGGGCGTGGAGCTGGCAACGGCGGCGGTGCTTGGAATCGGCACCGTGGCTGTTGGGGTCGGCGTCGTTGATGGCTTGGGAGTAGCCGTGCTGGATGGCGAGGTGCTGGGGCAATTCACCGAAGCACTGCCGTATTGCTTCAGGTTTTCCACAATCAGCTGGGCATCGTGGAGGTCACCGGCCGGGACGGTCTGACGAACGCTTTGCTGGCCGTACTCGGGCAAGGAATCGACCCTGACATCGGTGACTGCTTCAAGCCGGGACAGCTGAATGGGGCCAAGCCTCTGGGAAATACCGTTGAAGATGGCAACGCGCTGGTCGTATTCACCCACGTAATAGCGCGTCTGCGTCCAGGCATAGCCAAGCCACAAGCCAACCACGACGCCAAGGACCACAAACGCGGCGACGGCAGGCATCAGCCAGCGGTTGCGGCGCCGCGGAGGCTCCTCGATCTCGGCGCGGTCCTGCTCGGCCTTGTGCGTCAGGACAGTGGCGGCTCGACGTGCCACCGTGCGTCCGGCAACCGTGGGGATGGACCCGGTTTCCGCTGCCGTGGCCGCGGCGCCCACCAACTCGTGCGGGCGGCTGGCCAGTTCTTCGCGCAGAACTTCCGCTGACAGGTGTTCGCCAAGGTGGGGATCGGTGGTCGCGGGAGGTTCGTCGGATGATTCGGAATCTTCGGACGACCCGTCCGCCTTTTCCGTGCCCTTTGTCTGCTCACCGTCAGTGGGCCGCTCGTCGTCAGCGGAAGACGCTCCTGAGTCCGTCTTCTCGCCGGCTTTCGTCTTTGATGCGGAGGCAGCCCCGGAGGCCTTGTCTGCCGGCGGTTCGTCGGCGGACTTGGTGGCCGTGACAGCGTCCGGTTCATCGACGGCGGCAAGTGCCGCGGCCGGTACGACGTCGACGGCGGCCGTGTTGACGTCGTCGACCGTTTCCTCGGCGATTTCCAGCATGACAACGGTGACGTTGTCCGGGGCGCCGGCCTCGAGCGTCAGGTCGACCAGGATCTCCGCACATTCGCGCAGGTCCTGGGTCTCGCGGACCACGCGCTCCACAACGTGTCCCGCTACGTAATTCAAGCCATCGGAGCACAGCAGCCAGCGTTCACCGGCTTCGACGTCCAAGACGTCAAGATCCAACTCAGGGCTGGCGTCAACGTCTCCGAGAACGCGCATCAGGACGTTCTTGTGCGGATGGGTCTCTGCTTCTTCGGGACGGAGCCGGCCCTCGTCAATGAGTCGCTGAACGAAGGTGTGGTCAATGCTGATCTGCTCGAACTTCTTATTGCGCAGGCGGTACGCGCGCGAATCACCGATGTGGGCGAAGTGTAGTTTGCGGTCCTCAAGGAGCAAAGCCGTGACCGTTGTACCCATGCCGGACAGCTTGGGATTCTGGTGGACCAGCTCGGAGAGGAGGGAGTTGGCGGTTTGGATCTCGTCAGCCAGGACGGTGTCGGCGCCGTCGGGGTAGTCGTCATGATCCAGGTGGATCATGTCCAGGACCGTCGAAGCGGAGGCGACATCGCCGCCGGCATGTCCACCCATGCCGTCGGCAACCACTGCCAGGTGGCGGCCCACATAAGCGGAGTCGTCATTCTTGGAGCGGATCCGGCCGACGTCGGAACGCGCCGCGTAGCGCATGATCAACGGGCGCTCCGCGGGCTGTTCCTTGTCCTTGGGGGTCTCGGGAGAGGCCATGGACTATGGCCTCAATTCAATAACCGTCTTGCCGATTCTCACGGGGACACCGAGCTCTACCGGCAAAGCACGCGTGAGCTGCTGATCGGCGAGGTAGGTGCCGTTGGTTGATCCGAGGTCCTCGATGAACCACCGGCTGCCCTGCGGAAACAAACGGGCATGGCGTCCGGAGGCGTAGTCGTCCTCCAGGACCAACGTGGCCTCCTGTGCGCGGCCGAGCAGGATCGGGCTGGCGGCGAGAGGAACCGTGGTGCCCTTGAGGGGACCCTCGGTGACAACAAGATTGCGGGCGTGCTGGATGGCCGGCGGCGGCGAGGCAGCCAATTCCGGATGTTTGCGGACTTCGCGTGCGGTTGGAACTCCGGTCACTGCCTTGCGTCCGATCTGGAAGTCCCGGCGCATGGTGGACACAATGCTGAAGATCAGAATCCACAGCAGCAGAAGGAACCCAAAGCGAAGCGCTGTAATGGTCAGTTCGCTGACATCGTTCACGCGTGGCCACCCGGGGTCTGGGGGAGGAGGCGGAAAATAATCTTGGTACGTCCCATCGTGATGGTTGAGCCGTCTGTAAGCTCCACGCTGCCGTTTACCTTATGTCCGTTGACGTAGCTGCCATTCGTGGAGCCGAGGTCCACAGCCCATGTACTGCCGTGTTCGGTGCGCACTTCAAGGTGCTTCCGTGAAACACCGGTGTCATCCACCAAAATGTCAGCTTCCGAAGAGCGGCCCAGGACGACGCTGGGGGCGTTGAGCGAATACCGCTGGCCGCTGATGTCCAGGACGGGCTGGAGGCGCGTGGGCTGCCGGACGGGGGCTGCGGGAACGTTGGCCCGCGGGGGCTGCGGGGCAGGAGCCGCATCGCCGGAAGACTTCTCGGTCCGGGAAGCAATTTCGAAATGGCCCGCCCGTTCTTCGTCGCTTCGGCGGAACGAGATCCTGACAGCCCCCTGGAGTGTGTAACCCTGGCTGCGTACGTGCTGGATGACGACGTCGCACAGTTCCTCAGCGAGCGGCGTTCCCCACTCCTGGGCCCGGGCGAAATCCTCATCGCTGAGCAGGACATCGAAAACGTTGGGAGCGAGCGTGCGCCCGGCGGAAATAGTGATGGACTGGTTGTCCAGTTCCCGCCTCAGTTTGCTCGCGATCTCCACCGGCTCAACCCGTGCCCGCGACCCTGTGGAGAAGACGTTGCGGACGGCTTTTTCAATACCGCGCTCGACTTTGTCCAGCAAACCCATGTTCCTTCTCCTTTCCTTGCCGCGGCACGTGCTGTGCCTGGTCCGATACTCCTGCTGTTGGTCCGTCTGTGCACACACCAAAGTGAGTGCCGAACGGCCCTTCCACTTCCCGATACTACTGGGACTGACTGGGAATGACCTTAATCCACAACGCCTTGTGCCCCGGAAAAGTTCGGCCTCGGCCCGCGTTGGCGGGGCTCCCGGGGGGTGAAAAAACCTTGAATTTCCGCGGATTCATAGGTATTTATCCCCTTTGCAAGGCGTGGCACGCGGCTCGATTGGTGTTTTGCTCCGCATGTCCGTTATGCTTGATCTCGCTGCTTTTGAAGGAAGCGAAGCTGGGAAACCAGCCAAGATCCGGAAAAAGAAGTTGCGCGCGAGTGGCGGAACGGCAGACGCGCTGGCTTCAGGTGCCAGTATCCGAAAGGGTGTGGGGGTTCAAATCCCCCCTCGCGCACGCAAACGAAAGCCCCCGATCTACGGATCGGGGGCTTTTTTGTTGCCCGCCCACCCAACTAGGGGACAGCACGCGTCCTAATCAGCCCTCATTAGGGCATGTGCTGTCCCCTAGTTGGGTACGGGCTATGGGAGTTGGCGCTTCAGGGCACGTCCCAGGCGTGCTGCGGCTTCTTCGAGCTTTTCCGCGGATACGTCGCCGTAGGCCAGGCGCAGGTGGCGGTCGGCATCCGTTCCCGGTCCCGAGGGGAAGAATGAGCCGCGCTGGTACTCCACGCCCTCGGCACTCGCGTCCGCTGCCAGTTGGTCCGGATCCACTGAATCGTCGGCCAGTCGCGGCCACAGGAACAGCCCGCCTTCGGGAAGCACGGACTCAAACGCACCTGGTGCTTCCCGGTCCAGCGCTGCCACCAGGGTCTCGGCACGGCTCCGGTACAGGGCACGTGCCTTGTTCAGCGTGGCGTCGAAGATTCCGGGGTCGGAGGTGACGAGCTCGCCGATGATCGCCTGGACCAGCGTCGAGCTGTGGGAGTCCTGGCGGCTGCGGAGCGCCACAAGGTCGCGGGACAGGTGCTCGGGGGTCACGGTCCACCCCAGCCGCAGCCCGGGACCCAGCGTTTTGGTGAACGTATTGATGTGCAGCACGTGGTCGGAGTTGTTGAATTCCTCCACGCTCTCCTGTTCTCCCGAGAAACGCAGCTCACGGTACGGGTTGTCCGCCAGGATCACGAAGCCATAGTGCTCCGCGAGCCGGACCAGCTCTTTACGTGACTCACTGGGCAGGGTGCCCTGCGAGGGATTGTGGAAGTCCGGCACTGTATATAGGGCGGATGGTCGGGCCCCGCCACGCAACAGGTCGCTGAGATGGTCCACGTCAAGCCCGCGCGGGCCGACGAACACCGGCAGGGTCCTGGCGTCGGAGAGCTGCAGCCCACGGAGGAACAACGGGAAGATCGGGTTGTCCACGGCAACCAGGTCCCCGCGCTCCACCACGGCCTGGATGGCGAGTGAAAGTCCATGGAAGCCGCCATTGGTGATCAGGATGCGGTCCACAGGCACCCCTTCACGCTCGGCGATCCATTCGCGCAAGGGCGAGATGCCCTCCGTCCGCGAATACTGCAGGGCGGGAACCCCCGGCCGCGCCAATACACGGGCCGTCGCCTCCGCGATCTCCGTGGTGGGAAGGACGCCAGGGTCCGGGATCCCGCCCAGGAGTTCGATTGCGTCCGCGCGCTTGTCGCGCAGCGTCGCATCACCGAAACCCTTGGGCGCCTTGAAGGCCTCGATCAGGGCAGGCCTGCGGGTGGTGGTCAGGTTCACGGTCATGCTGATGCCTTCGCTAGTTGTTTGTTGTCGGATACTGGCGCGGCCAAGGGGATCGCCTCCAGGAGTGACTGTGTATAGGGGTGCTGCGGCCGCAGGAAGATGTCCTCCACAGGCCCGTCCTCGACGACTCGCCCGCGCCGCAGCACGGAAACTGTGTCCGCCACCTGCCGCACCAGCGCGAGGTCGTGGGAAACGAAGAGATACGTCAGACCCAGTTCGCGCTGCAGCTTGGACAGCAGCTCCAGGATTCCTGCCTGGACGCTTACGTCGAGTGCGGACGTCGGTTCGTCCAGAACGACGACGTCGGGACGCACCACGAGTGCGCGGGCGATAGCTACGCGTTGCCGTTGGCCGCCGGACAGATTCGCGGGCCTGCGTGACGCCACCGATTCGGGGAGACCCACAGCTTCCAGAGCCTCCCGGACACGTTGGGTCCGTTCTGCCTTGGTCCCCACCCCGAACTGGTCCAGGGGTTCCCGGATGATCCTGCTGATCTTCCACGTGGGGTCCAGCGATGTGAACGGGTTTTGGTACACCAGCTGGAGATGGCGCCGGATTTCCCTGACTTCAGCCCGCGACCGTCCCGACGTCGATTCCCCGCCTACCGCGATCTCCCCTCCGTCCGCCTGTTCAAGACCGAGCAGCAGCCGGACTGCCGTTGTCTTGCCCGATCCGGATTCCCCGACCAAGGCGTGGGTGCGTCCGCGTTCCACGGAGAAGGAGACCCCATCAACGGCCAGCACTTCCTTGCCACCGGCGGTGAAGCGCTTTGTCACGGCACGCACGTCGATCTGGGCGGGCCCAACAGATGGTGAGGCGGCCGCGTCCGTCCGGGAGCCGCCGTCGTGCGCCGCATCAGTGGCGAGCCGCTGGTTCCGGTACCTGTCCGGGTGCAAAGCCGGGACGTCCGCTTGGAGATTCCTGGCGTACTCGGTCCTGGGTGCCGCGAAGAGCTCCCGTGAAGCACCGCTTTCCTGGACCGCTCCATCCTTCAAGACCACCAGGGAATCGGCGCGCTCGGCGGCAATCGCGAGATCGTGCGTGATGAGGAGGAGGCTGATGTCCAGCTCGCTCCGGAGCTCGGTCAGCATGTCCAGGATCAGCTTTTGAACGGTGACGTCCAAGGCCGAGGTGGGTTCATCGGCCACGATCAGCGACGGCCGCGGCAGCACGGTCAGGGCAATGAGAACGCGCTGCAGCATGCCGCCGGAGAGCTGGTGTGGAAAGGAATCATAGACCCGCGCGGGATCGGGGAGGCCTACCTGCTCCAGGACCTCGAGGATTCTTCGGCGTCGCACCTCGGGATCGGTCTCGCCGAGCAGAGCGGCTGCCTCATGCGCTTGGGCGCCTATGGTCCGCACCGGATTGAGCGCCGATGCGGGGTCCTGCGGGATGAACCCAAGTTCCCGGCCCCTGTACGGCCGGAACTGCTTCTCCGGCAGGGACAGGAGATCCTTGCCGTTCAACTCCACTGTCCCGGTGGCGGACGAACCGTGGGGAAGCAGGCGGAGGACGGCTTTGGCGATGGTCGACTTGCCCGAACCGGACTCGCCGATCAGCGCGAGACTCTCGCCTTTGGCGAGTGAAAACGACACATCATGGACGATGGCGGCATGGTCGTAAGCGACCGACAAACCTTGCACAGTTAATAGGGAGCTCATGTCACTTCGCCTTTCGCAGCCAGCGGCTGATGCGGTTGACGGACAGGACAGTAATGACGATGACCAACGCCGGCGCGTACACGAGCCAGGGTGCCGTGACGTAGGTCTTGCCGGAGGCCACCAGCAGACCCCAGTCCGAGGCAGGGGGCGGATCGCCGTAGCCGAGGAAAGCCAGGGACGCGATGATCAGGATGGACGTGCCGAACTGGAGCACGGCCAGGACCAGCACAGAGCGGTAGGCGTTGGGCAGGATGTGTCCCAGCAGGGCGTGGAGGCGGTTGCCGCCTTCCAGATACGACGCTTCGACGAACGTGGCGCCGCGCACACGCATCACTTCGGCGCGCATCAGCCTGGCGAAAACCGCGACGGCGGACACACCGGTTGCGATGGCCGCGTTGATGGTCTGGAAACCCAGGGAACTGACGATGACCACAGCCAGGAGGAAGCCCGGAATGGCCAGAAGCACATCGACCAAGCGGCCAAGGATGGAGTCGGTCCAGCCGCCGCGGAATCCTGCTGCGAGGCCGATGATGCTGCCCACCACCAAGCCGATCAGGACGGCCACCAGGGCACTCGTGACCGAGGATGCAGTGCCGTAAACCACGCGTGCGTACTGGTCCCGGCCAAGGTAGTCGGTCCCGAACCAGTGCGCGGCGCTGGGTGCGGCAAGTTTGCTCGCGGTGTCGCCGGTAACCGGACTGTAGTGCGTGAAGATACCCGGTACCAGGGACCACAGGATGACGAGGAGAACCACGGCGAAGGACAGGATCACCGTGACCGGGGGAAGTCCGTCCGTCAGCTTCCTCTGGGTGGGCTCTTGTTCGTTGAGCTGGGGACTGCTGAGCAGGGCGGTCATGCGCTTACCTTCTCCCGGAGTTTGACGCGCGGATCGAGCAGCGGCGATGCGAGGTCCGCCAGGAGGTTGACCGCCACAAACACCACGGCCGAAAGGGACACGACTGCCTGAAGGACCGGCTGGTCCTCGCCCGTCACGGCCTTCTGCACCACGGTGCCGATGCCGTCCCTGCCGAAGATGGTTTCCGTGATGACCGAACCGCCCAGGAGTTCACCCACGATCAAGGCCACCATGGCTACGGACGGCAGGGCTGACGGCTTGACCAAGTGCTTGGCGAAAAGCCTGGCTTCCGTCAGTCCACGGGAACGGGCCACCACCGCGTACTCCTGCCGGGATTCGTGGTCCAGGCTTGCAATCAACACCTCGGCCAGGGGAGCCGAGACGGGAATTGCCAAGGTGATGGCCGCAAAGAATGTAGCCACGGGACTGTTCGGGTCGGTGGTGGTGAACGAATGGAGCCGGAATGCGAAAAACTCGATCAGGATGAGGCCGATCACGAAGTTCGGCACGGACAGGAAGAACGACGGGATGGAGCGGACAATCGCGGCCCAATTCCCGGGAAGGTACTGGGCACCGTAGGCGATGGCCACGGCGAAGACGATCGCGATCACCAGGGCACTCGAGGCCAGTGTGAGGGTGGAAGGCAGGGCATCCCCGACAATCTGGGTCACCGGCAGGTTGGACTGCAGCGAAAACCCGAGCTCACCGGTCAGGAAGCGGCCCAATGACAGGAGGAGCTGGACGATCACCGGTTGATCGAGCCCATAGAAGGCCACGATCCGCTGGATGTCCTCCTCGCTGAGGCCGTGCTGCGGGTCGCGGAGCGTGTTGGTGATCGCATCACCGGGAAGCACGCTGATGACCAGGAACGTCAGGACATAGGCAAGGAGGACAACGATGACCGCCTGACCCACACGCGTGAGGGCAAAACGCTTGTAATCGCCGGTCACTGTGAAATCCAGGCGGTGTAGAAGTTCGCGTAGGCCAGGCCGTTGTACTGGACATCCTTGATCTTCGGGCTGATCAGGTACAGTCGCTGGACCAACTGGTTAAGGGGAACAAAGTAGCCCTGGTCCAGGACGTACTTCTGCAGTTCGTCGGCAACCTTCTCACGGGAGGCCCTGTCCGAAGCGGTGGCGATCGCCGTCGAGAGGTCGTTCAGCTTTTGGTCGCTGGTTCCGACGCTGAACCAGTCCTCGCCCTTGTTCTGGCTGGTCAGGACACCGGCGACCGTTCCGACGTCGACGAAGCTGCGGGAGGTCTGGAACAGCGGCGGCTTGCTGGCCTGGATGGCTGCGTAGCCCGCAACGTCCACCACCTTGAGGTTGACCTTGATGCCTACCTTCTTCAGCTGCTGGGCGATGAGTTCGTCCTCGGCCTTGGTGGAGGGGACGTAGGGGTTGGGCGTGAGCGTGAATTCGAGGGTCTTGCCGTCCTTGGTCCGGTAGCCATCGGAGCCCTTGGCCCAGCCGGCGTCGTCGAGCACCTTGTTGGCCTTCTCGGGATCGAACTTAAAGGAGTCGCTGAAGTCGCCGGCTTCGGGGACGTTTCCCTGGATGAAGGTGGTGGCGGCGTTCCAGTCGTCGGTGTAGACGGTCTTGCGGATCTCTTCGCGGTCGATGCCGTGTTGGATTGCCTGGCGGACGGCGAGCTCGTTGGTGGGGAAGGCCGTGGTGTTCACCTGGAAGCCGTCCACGAATCCGAGGTAGCGGGGTGTGCCAACGGTAAAACCCTGGGCCTTGAGCGATTCGATCTCCTGCGGCTCAACGTTGAAGGCAACGTCTGCCTGGCCGGAAACCACCGTGGAGGTACGGACCGAGGTGTCCTTGATGACCTTGTAGGTGATGGTGTCCAGGCGGGCCGGCCCGGTGTGGCCGAGTGCCGCGGGGCCCCAGTTGTAGTCCTTTCGCTTCTCCAGTACGTAGCTGTCGCCCTGCTTCCAGGACTTGACCACAAACGGACCGCTGCCAATTTCCTGGCTGAGGTCTGCCTGTGCTTCAACCGGCAATGCCAGGGTCTTCGGCGAGAGCAGGATGCAGCCGTGGTAGGCCAGCGTGGCAATAAAACCGAGGGCCGGAGAGGAGAAGCTGACCTTGACCGTTTTGGGATCGGTGGCTTCGGCGGAGGCGAAGTTGGTGGAAGGGAACAGACCGACCTTGCTGATGCCGCGGGCAGAGTCGCCCTTGGCCCAGGCGTTCAGGTTGGCGACGACGGCTGCCGCGTCGAGCGGGGTGCCGTCGGAGAAGGTCACACCTTCCTTCAGGTGCAGGACAAAGTCCTTGGCCCCGTTGAGCTCCTCCCACTTCTCGGCAACCCAGGGGCTGAGCTCGCCCTTCTCATTGACATAGACCAACTTGTCCGTGATCTGGCCCCAGAGGTTTCCCTCGTAGCTGGAGATGGCGGTCTTGCTGGGGACCCAGCCGGTGTCGTAGCCCTGGATCAGGAAGGTGATGTTCCCGCCGTCCACCGGGGTGCCACCGTTCGCGCCGGTGCTGGCAGTTGGCCCGCCGCACGCTGTGATCAAGGCCGACGTAGACAGGGCGCCGAGGCCTGCAAGGAAGGCGCGCCTGCGGAATTCAGGGGTTGCGAAGGTGTTCATGGATTCTCCTGGGATGCGTTGGGTGTGGCCGTTGGGGTGGCCGGGTTTTACTGCTTGGCTAGATGGCCTTGCCGGGATTCAGCAGCTGCTGGGGGTCGATCGCTGCTTTGATGGCGTGCTGGAGTTCGCGGCTGCGCTGGGAAAGTTCCAGGGCGGCCCACTCCTTCTTGATGGAGCCCACGCCGTGTTCACCGGTGACGGTTCCGCCGAGGGAGAGCGCAACTTTCACGAGTTCAGTGGCTGCTTCCTGCAGGGCCGCAGGTGGGTTGGGGCCGTCGTCGGGCGTCTTGTCCAAGGTGATGAGCGGATGAAGGTTCCCGTCGCCGGCGTGCGACACAGCGGAAATATCGACGCCGAAGCGCGCTTCCAGCGCGGGGAAAGCGGCGTAGACCTTGCCGAGTTGGGATTTCGGTACGGCGATGTCCTCGCCGATGTACCACTTGTCCTGCGGGAGGCCTCGGCCGCTGCGCCGCAGTTCCCAAAGCCGCACGCCGTCGTCGTCGGCTTCCACGGTGACCCGACCGCCGGCAGCAGTGAGCGCCGTCGCCAGTGCGGCAGCTTGGTCGCCGATGCCGAAGCCGTCGAGTTCGATCAGGATCAGCGCGCCGCCGCGCTCACGGAGCGCAGTACCGGAGTGGGCGTCGATATTGTGCAGGCTCGGGGTGTCGAAAAACTCGATGGCGGCCGGGCGTACGGGCGAGAGCGTGATGGCTGCGAGGCCTTCCGTTCCCTGGGCCGTGGTGTCGAAGAAGGCGCTGACGGTTTTGCGTGCGACGGGGATGGGGCGGAGCCTCACGGTCGCGCTCACGACGATGCCGAGGATGCCCTCGGAACCGACAAACAGCGAGGTGAGGTCCAGGCCGGTGACGCCCTTGATGGAACGGTGCCCTACGGTGATGAGGCTGCCGTCGGCGAGTACGACGTCGAGGGACAGGATCGATTCACGGGTCACCCCGTACTTGGCGCACCGCAGCCCGCCGGCGTTGGTGGCGATATTTCCGCCGATTGAGGAAATGTCGAAACTTGCGGGATCCGGTGCGTAAAAGAGGCCGTAGGGCTCGAGGTATTTGTTGAGTTCGGCATTGATGATGCCTGGTTCAACAACGGCGACTTCGTCCAGCGGTGAAACTTCGATAATTCGATTGAGCTTTTCCGTGGAGATGACCACCTGATTTACCCTGGCAGTTGCCCCACCCGACAGGCCGCTGCCCGCACCGCGGGGGACTACCGTAACGCCGAGTTCCGCGGCGAGCCTTACTGCCTCCTGGACATCGGCCGCTGACGCAGGAAGAACGACGGCGGGCCCTTCTGTTTGGGCTGCGGGCACAGTTTTGGCGGTGGCGGCGTCGTGGCTGTAACGGATGGTCTGCGTGCCGGGTTCGATGACCTCGATGCTGTTTGGCAGCTGCCCAAGGTAGGCGTGGATGGTTGATGCTTCGGTCTGCTGAGTTGTCATGCCGGGGTGCTTTCTGTCCGGGTGCATGACAAGACAGGAGTCCCTGCAACGAAGCACCCAAAGGCTTTGATGGATATCCCGGTCCATAAAATGACTGGGTCATCAAAAATTACCGGTCCTCGGAATTCGGATGCCAGTTTCGTGAAACTTCAATCAATAGTTCTCAATGGGACGACGTGGGGATTCCCATTCCGTTAAATGGCGTCGCTAAAGGACGAAATGTTTCCTGGCGGGAACACGTAAAACGTCATGTGACAGTTGGGCCTGCCGCCGGGAGGTCAATGGCGCGCGGAACCCGTGAGTCGGCGTCGAGAGTTGCTGAGGTGGAGGCGCATGGCGGCCGCGGCAGCCACGGGATCGCGCTCCGCGATTGCCGCGTAGATGGAGGAGTGCTCGTGGATCACGTGGTCGAAGCGATCGCGGCTTTCCTGGTTCTCCTCAGCGACGAGACGCGGGCGTGGCATGGCAATCATGGTTTGGCCGAGGGCGGTAATGCAGTCCGTATAAAAGGGATTGCCGGAGGCGGCGGCGACGGCGCGGTGGAATTCGAAATCCGCCTTCATGGCATGCGCAGGATGGGCGACGTTTGCGGTGAACTGCTCCAAGGCGCCGTGGACTGCTTTCAGTTGCAGCTCGCTGTGGTTCTTGGCCGCAAGGGCCGCCGCCTCGGTTTCGACGCCGATTCGGAAGTCCAGCATCTGAAGCCGTTCTTCCATGCTGGACACCGGCCGTGTTCCCGGCGCTTGTGTCGGGCCTTCGGCGGGGGGAGTCAACGCGAAGCTGCCCCGTCCGCGTTCGGTTTCCACAAGGCCCTCGGCCTGCAACCTGGTCAGGGCGGAGCGGACGACGGTCCTGCTCACCCCGAACTCGCTGATGAGGGTGTTTTCGCTGGGGAGCTTTTCACCTGGCTGGATGACGCCGTCGACGATGCGGTTGCGGAGGTCGGCGGCGAGATCCGCGGTCAGGTTTCGGCTCATGGGTTCCAGATTACGCGCCGAACTCCACGGATTCGGTGGTCCACGCACGGGCCTGATCGCTCAAGGTGACGCCAAGTCCGGGACGGTCCGGGACGATCATGCGGCCATTCTTGGTTTCCAAACGTTCCTCAAAGAGCGGGTCCAACCAGTCGAAGTGCTCCACCCAAGGTTCACGTGGATAGGCAGCCGCCAGGTGCAGGTGGATTTCCATGGCGAAGTGGGGCGCAAGGCCAAGGCCTCTCTCATCTGCCAGGGCAGCGAGGCGCAGGAACTGGGTGATGCCGCCGACGCGCGGGGCATCAGGCTGGATGATGTCGCAGCTGTTGGCGTTGATGAGGCCCTTGTGTTCGGCGACGGAGGCCAGCATCTCGCCCGTGGCGATGGGGGTGTCCAGGATCTGCGCGAGGTGTGCGTGGCCTTCGAAGTCGTACGCATCCAGTGGTTCTTCGATCCAGATGAGGTTGAACTCTTCCAACTGGCGGCCCATGCGCAGGGCGGTGGCACGGTCCCACTGCTGGTTGGCGTCCACCATAAGCGGCACGTCCCAGCCGATGTGCTCCCGGATCCCGGCCACGCGGCGAAGGTCTTCCTTGGAATCGGGCAGGCCAACCTTGATTTTGATCCCGCCGATGCCCTCCTCGATGGACTGCGTGGCACGTGCTTTGACCTGCTCCAAGGTGGCGTTGAGGAAGCCGCCGGAGGTGTTGTAGGTCTGGACGGAGTCGCGGTAGGAGCCCAGGAGTTTGGCCAAGGGGAGGCCTGCGCGTTTGGCTTTGAGGTCATAGAGGGCGATGTCGACGGCGGCCAGCGCCTGTGTTGCCACGCCTGACCTTCCGACGGAGGCGCCGGCCCACAGGAGCTTGGTGTAGATCTTGCCGATGTCGTTGGGGTCCTCGCCGATGATGCCCTCCGCGACCTCCTTGGCGTGGGCATACTGGGCGGGTCCGCCGGCGCGTTTGGAGTAGCTGAAACCCACGCCGCTGTGGCCCTGTTCGGTGGTGATCTCGGCGAACAGGAAAACGACCTCGGTCATCGGCTTCTGGCGTCCGGTAAAAACTTTGGCGTCGCTGATGGGTACGGCGAGGGGCAATCTCGCGGTGGACAGTTTGACGTGCCGGATGAGGTCGACGGTGCTCACGGGGTCTCCTAAGTTGTTTTACTTAGGATACAAGTTGATTACTTGTCCTACAAGAGGTGATGTTTCCGGAGGAGCCCGCCGGTATGGCCATTGGCCTGTCGGCGGGCTGATCCTTTAGCCGCGTTCCACAGGGAGCCACAGTTCGCAGCTCGCTGTGCTGAAGTCCTCCGCACGGTCGAGGACTGCCACAATCGCTGGGCCTGGACGGAGCCGCCACGGATTGGAGGGGAACCAATCGGTGGCAGTGGAGGCCCATGTGGACTGAAGAACCTCCGGGTAAGCCCCTTCGGCGTGGAACACCGCCCAGGTGCCGGCGGGAACCTCGATCGCGTCGAGCTCCCGGGGCACGGGTGTCGTTTCGGTGACGGCGACCCCATGAAGATAGGTCAGCTCGCTGCCCTCCGTATAGTCCGGGTCTACGTCGGCGCTCACCTGGAGCAGGCCCCCGGGGTCGGTGTTGCTGAATTCTTTGAGTCGGGCGTGCTCTGTTGTTGGCAGTGAGGCGATGTGTGCCTGGATGTGCGGGTTTGGGCCGTTGTGTATAAGCGGGACACGTGCCGAACGACCGATGAGTTTGAATGCCGGCCGGTCTGCGATGCGAGTGTCCATTGTGGTGTTCCCTTCTACGGTCAGGCGGAACCTGAGCTGCGGTTGTGCGCGAAGGGGGCCGCCGTTCCGGCGCACGTCGCTCGGACCGACGCCGTGTACTGACCGGAATGCCCGGCTAAAAGCCTCCGTGGAGCCGTAGCCATACCGCACCGCGATAGCCAGCAGGTCGCCCGTCCCGAGAACGTCCGTTGCAGCCACCGTCATTCGGCGCCTGCGGACGTACTCGGAAAGCGGCATGCCGGCCAGCGATGAGAACATTCGGCGGAGGTGATACTCCGTCATGCCGAGCCTGACCGCCAAGTCATCAATCTTGATCTCCTCGGTGAGGTGACCATCGATGAAATCGACGAGTTGGTTTAGCGCTGAGATCACGGCTCTCCCTTCAACTACAAGCCTGCTCGTCCGGTTCGCCCCGAACCCTACTATCGCGGTCCGATTAGATCGCCGCTCGTCTTGCAGAGCACCCGTCCTCAACTAGCCTCCAACGCGTCCCTCTCCGTTCCTCAAGCCAGCAGGCGCCGCCGGCACATCCGTCGTCACCACCGGCTTGGGCGCACGCTTCCCGTCCTGCTGCGCCGCCGTCCCGGCCACCACTACCAGCGCAACCCCAACAAGCTGCATCAGTGTGGGCGACTGCGCCAGCACCAGCAGGCCGATCAGCACGCCAAAAGCAGGCTCAATGGACAGCAGTGTTCCAAAAGCGGTGTGGGTCATGCGCCGCAAGGCCAGCATTTCCAAACCAAAAGCGATCACCGGAGTAATCAGCGCGATCCCTGCGGCCATCGGCAGAACCCACCACTCAAGCGATCCACCCAGTACCTGCGGCAATCCAAAGGGCAGGGTGGCCAACGCGGCAACCGGAATGGTGAGCGACAAGCCGCTGATGCCCGAGAAGCGATCGCCCACATGCTGCGTCAGCACGTTATACAGACCCCAGCAAACGCCGGCGGCCAGGGCGAATCCCACTCCGACCAGGTCGATGGCGCCATGCCAGGGTTCAGTCAGCAGAACCACGCCGATGAAGGCCAACAGCGGCCATACCAGCGCCTTTCGGCGGTGACTCATGATGCCGGCTACCGTGAGGGGTCCCAGGAATTCGATCGCGACGGCGGTTCCCAGCGGGATACGCTCGACGGCGGCAAGGAAGAACGTGGTCATGAAACCCGTGACCACTCCTAGGGCTATCAACGCCGGAAGATCGCGTCGGCGCAGGGAGCGGATGGCCGGCCGACTGACCATCCACAGAAACACGACTCCAAAGCACATGCGCATCCACGCTGTACCTGCCGGTCCGATCTGGCCGATCACGCTAACCGACAGGGCGTTGGAAAGTTGAACCGCCATCATGGCGGCAACAGCCATGGACCAAGGCGGAAGTCCACCAATTGCTCCGGGCAGGCGGTTACGCATTGGGAGCCTCCGTCCGGTGTCCCGCTCCGACCCCGGGTTCAAAGACCGCCGCCAGAGTGAAGCGGGATGGAGATATGCCGGGGTTGGCATATGAATGGGGGACATCGCTCCGGAAAGTGAGGGCGTCGCCGACGCTGAGCTCGTAGCTCTCTGTCTCGATCTCTATGGTGAGGGCACCTTCCTGCACCTGCAGCAGTTCGCGGGTGCCGGCTGAGTGCGCCTCACTCTCGTGAAGCTCGCCGGGCGCCAGCGTCCAGTCCCACAGCTCGACGACGTCGGGAGACTCAGTGCCCGCGACCAGCACGCCGCGGCCACCTGAGGGGCCGGTCCAGAGCAGCGCGCCTTCACCTGAACGGGTGATCCGCGCTGCCCGGGGTGCCGGCGGCTCGACAAGCGCAGGCAAGCCCACTCCCAGGGCGTCACTGATCCGAAGGAGGGTTCCGATGCTCGGATTCACGGCGCCTTGCTCTACGTTGACCAACATCCTGCGGCTCACGCCAGCGAGTTCGGCCAACTTGTCGAGTGTCCAGTCACGGCCCTTGCGTTCTTGCTTGACGCGCTCTCCAATGGCGCGCGCCAGGCTCTCTGCACTGTCTCCCATGTAGTGCAGCATACTGCACTTTCTTGGCAATGAAGTGCCGAGGCGGCTTTAGTTGATGATTTCTGCCCGCTCATCAGCCCGGATAGCGGCAAGCCGCTCCCGCCACATCTCCAGTGCTTCGGGGGTAAGTCGCGTCCAGTCGGTAACTTCCTCAACGACCCTGAGCGGAAAAGTACTGCGGTAGGAGCGCGTGGGATTTCCGGGGAACTTCTTGTCCGTCACGTTGGGGTCGTTCTCGTAGGGACCAGTGGGTTCCACGAGATAGACGTGCGGCTCACCGACGCCGGACGCCAGTTCGACGGCGAGCTCCGCCGCCAGTCCGGCCCCGTCGCGCAGGGCAGTGAAATAGATATGGTTCATGACGACGTCGGGCTTGTAGTTCGAGCGATAGCCCGGGGAGAGAATGTCGCCCGCCCGGACTTTAGCTTTCGTGCCGTGATAAAAGGGTCCCTTATCCAGCGGTTCAGTCATGGACCCAGCCTAGGCAACTTACGCCCGCATCGCTCCAAAACCTGCGATCAACGCTTCCAGGCCAAGGCTGAAGGCCGCGTCCGTCGGGCGCTCGTGGCCAGCCAAAGACAGTCGGTCCACGGCGGAGGTGAAGTTCGGGACATCCTCGGCGAGGTCGCCGGCGTCGAAAATGTCCTCAGGAGCGGTGACGTCGTAAGCGGCGCCGAACACGAAGGCTTCCAGTGCCACAATCGCTGAAATGATGCGGTCCTCGGGGAATCCGGCGTCGCGGAAGCCGGCGGTCACGGCCTCGTACATGGCGAGGGTCTTGGGGGCATTGGCTACCGGCAGCACGGCGATGATGGGGATCAGGGGAGTGTGCTCGGAGAAGACATCGCGGTAGGACCATGCCCAGCGCCGTACGGCCACGTCCCACGGCTCCACCCCAAATGCCGACACGTCCACCATCGCGGCCAGGTGGTCTTCAAGCAGCACCAGCACGTCGTCCTTGGAGGAGACGTGGTTGTACAGGGCGGACGGGGCAACCCCCAGGGAGCGGGCCAGCGCTGCCATGGTGAGTCCGTCGTAACCCTTGCTGCTGATCAAGGTGAGAGCCGCCGTCGTAATGCCGTCCTGGTCCAGGACCGCCGCTGTTGGTCGGCCGGCGCGCCGCCGGGACGTCGCGGAGGGGGCTGGGGTTGGTGCGGGCATCGGGAGCCTTTCTGCTGCCTGTGTCCCCAGCATTATTCCACCGGGTCTTCCCTGTCGCTCACTCAGCGGCTACTATGGATATAAATGAATGCCATTCATTTATTGGTCAGCCACCAACGGACGGCCACGGAGAGGACATCATGCAGAATCTTGATCGCGACGTTGTGATCGTCGGTGCCGGACCGTCAGGGTTGACGGCGGCACGCGAATTGAAGAAGGCCGGACTCAGCGTCGCAGTGCTCGAAGCACGCGACCGCGTGGGCGGCCGCACCTGGACCGACACCATCGACGGCGCCATGCTGGAGATCGGCGGCCAGTGGGTTTCCCCCGACCAGACGGCCCTCATGGACCTGCTTGACGAGCTCGGTCTCAAAATGTACTCGCGCTACCGCGATGGCGAATCCGTCTACATCGGCGCAGACGGCAAGGCCACCCGCTACACCGGCGACACGTTCCCGGTCAACGAGACCACCAAGGCCGAAATGGACAAGCTCGTCGCCATCCTGGATGAGCTCGCCGCGGAGATCGGTCCCACCGAACCCTGGGCACACCCCAAGGCCCGCGAGCTGGATACCATCTCCTTCCACCACTGGCTCCGCCAGAACTCGAACGACGAGGAAGCCTGCAACAACATCGGCCTGTTCATCGCCGGTGGCATGCTCACCAAGCCCGCCCACGCCTTCTCGGCCCTGCAGGCCATCCTCATGGCCGCTTCTGCCGGCTCCTTCACGCACCTGACGGATGAGGACTTCATCCTGGACAAGCGCGTGATCGGCGGCATGCAGCAGGTTTCGCTGCTGCAGGCAGCAGAACTGGGTTCCGACGTCGTCCTCAACAGCCCGGTACGCAGCATCAACTGGGAAGACAACAACGTCACTGTCGTCTCCGACGGCGCGACGGTCAACGCCCGCTACGTGATCATGGCCGTCCCGCCGAACCTGTACTCCCGCGTCTCCTTCAACCCGCCGCTGCCGCGCCGCCAGCACCAGATGCACCAGCACCAGTCCTTGGGCCTGGTCATCAAGGTTCACGCGGTTTATGAGACGCCGTTCTGGCGCGAAGACGGATTGTCCGGCACGGGTTTCGGCGCCGGTGCGCTGGTCCAGGAGGTCTACGACAACACCAACCACGGCGACACCCGCGGCACCCTGGTGGGCTTCGTATCCGACGAAAAGGCCGACGCCGTGTTCGAGCTCAGCGCCGAGGATCGCAAGCAGGCAATCCTCGAATCCATCGCCGGCTTCCTCGGCGAGAAGGCCCTGACTCCCGAGGTCTACTACGAGTCCGACTGGGGCTCCGAGGAATGGACCCGTGGCGCCTACGCCTCCAGCTATGACCTCGGCGGTCTGCACCGCTACGGCAAGGACCAGCACGCCAACGTCGGCCCGATCTACTGGTCCTCATCAGACCTCGCCGCTGAGGGCTACCAGCACGTCGATGGCGCCGTCCGCATGGGCCAGGCGACCGCCGCACGCATCGTGGAAGCCAACAAGCTGGCTTCGGTAGCGGTCTAAGCCACAAAACCAGTCACCGGCAGTCCGGGGGAAGTGCCGTCCCCGGACTGCCGGCAGCACTGTTTAAGGAGAATCATGCGATACGTCGTCGGCTACACCGCCAACGCCAGGGGTCGCGACGCCGTCCACCTCGCCATTGCTATGGCCCGCGGCCAGGACGCCAGCCTGGACTTGGTCCTGGTGGTCCCGGAGGACTCGCCGTACAACGCCGTGTACCCACCCGAGCCCGGCTACGACTCGATCCTCAACGAGCAAGCCCGGAAATGGCTCGGCGACGGCCTCGCCCTGGTTCCGGCAGACGTCACCGCCCGTGCTCACATCCGCCGCGGGGACTCCGAAGCGCAGGCACTCATTGACGCCGCGGTTGAGTTCGACGCGGCCGCGCTGGTCATTGGTGCCACCAACAACGGCCTGTTCAAGCGGTTCACCATCGGTTCAGTGGCCAGTTCCCTGCTGCACTCCTCTCCGGTTCCGGTCGCCTTGGCACCCCACGGATACCACCGGACGGAAGGCATCACCCGGCTCAGCTGCGGGTTCGGCGCCCGGCCCGGTGCGGATGAACTGCTCGACGTCGCCGTTGAGTCAGCGCGCGACCGCCACCTTCCGCTGCGGCTCGTCTCCCTGTTGGCGCTCGACGGCGGTAACTCGCCCGGGCTCGCCGACGCCGCCTGGGTGCATGCCGCCGACCGTCTTGCCGCCGTCGGGGGTTCCGGCTTGGGTGACGCAGGCACCGAACCCGAAATCGTCGTCGCGCAAGGCCGCACCATCGAGGAGGCCGTGGACCGACTCGACTGGGAAGACGGCGAAATCCTCCTCATCGGCTCCAGCCGCTTGGCGCAGCACCGCGCCACCTTCCTGGGCACCACCGCGAACCGGATCCTGCGTGCCCTGCCAGTTCCCATGATCGTGGTTCCCCGCGACTACACGCGACAGCGCTCCTAGCCGTCGCCTGAGAGGCAATACCCATGTCAACTGCACCAAAGACGGTCCAGTCGAAAGATTCGGCCCTGAGTGAGAAGGGCCTGAAAGCCGGATCGGTGGGCCTCATCGGCGCCGTCGTGATCGGCGTTTCCTGCATCGCGCCGGCCTACACGCTGACCGCCGCCCTTGGCCCCACCGTTTCCGAGGTGGGTGTCCACCTTCCCGCGATCTTCCTGGTGGGCTTCATCCCGATGCTGCTGGTGGCGCTCGGCTACCGCGAACTGAACAACGCCATGCCCGACGCCGGAACCTCCTTTACGTGGGCAACGCGCGCCTTTGGTCCGTGGATCGGTTGGATGGGTGGGTGGGGGCTCATCGCGGCGACGATCATTGTGTTGTCCAACCTGGCCGCGGTTGCCGTGGACTTCTTCTATCTGATGCTCGGGCAGGTGTTCAGCGATCCGTCGCTTGCCGAGCTGAGCAAGATCCTGCCCCTGAACATCGCCACAACACTGGTGTTCATTGCGGTGGCTTGCTGGATTTCGTACCGCGGCATGGAGACCACCAAGGGCGTGCAGTACGTGCTGGTGGCATTCCAGTTGCTGGTGCTTGGGTGGTTCGCTGTTTCCGCGTTTTCGCACGTAGCCAACGGCACGGCCTTCGACGCCACCGCCATCTCACCCGACTGGTTCAACCCCTTTGCGGTGGACTCCTTCACGACCTTCACCGCCGGCGTGTCCCTCTCGATCTTCATTTACTGGGGCTGGGACGTGACGCTGACCATGAACGAGGAAACCCGCAATCCCGAGAAGACGCCCGGCCGTGCAGCAACCGTGACCGTGCTGGTGATCGTGATCATTTACATGACCGTTGCGCTGGCAACCTTGTCCTTCGCCGGCGTAGGGGACACGGGCCTGGGTACGGGAAACCCGGAGAACCAGTCGAGCATCTTCGCCGTGCTGGCGGGTCCTGTGATGGGTCCGTTCGCGATTCTCATGTCCCTGGCGATTCTGAGCAGTTCTGCGGCGTCCCTGCAGTCGACGTTCGTTTCGCCTGCCCGGACCTTGCTGGCGATGGGTCACTACCGCGCTATCTCACCGAAGTTCGGTCGCATCAGCCCCACGTTTAAGTCACCCAGCACCGCCACAATCGCCGCCGCCATTGCCGCCGCGGGCTTCTATGTGATCACCCGGACGGTTTCCGAGAACGCCCTCTGGGACACCATCACCGCCCTGGGCATGATGATCTGCTTCTACTACGGCATCACCGCGTTGGCCTGTGTTTGGTACTTCCGGGCTTCGGCGTTCAGCGGTCTCCGCTCCTTCTTCTTCAAGTTCCTGGCCCCCCTGCTGGGCGGCGTGATCCTGCTGGTCATGTTCGTCAAGACGGCTGTTGATTCCCTGGATCCGGCCTATGGTTCGGGGTCATCGGTGGGCGGCATCGGCTTGGTTTTCATCCTGGGAATGGGCGTGATCGTGCTCGGCGTGGTCGTGATGCTGGTGATGTACCGGGTGCGGCCCGAGTTCTTCAGGAACTTCTCCCGCCGAGTTGGCAATTAATGACAATGTCGCGGGGCGGGATTGTCATTAAGTGTCATGTCGCGGCAGCTGTGGGGACGCCCGCTGCACGCTCCGCTTCGGTTAACGCTTGGGCGAGGCGTTCGACGGCGGCCCTGTAGTCGGTCCCGGCGGTCACCTTGCAGTACTCGGCCTCCCGCATGGCCCGCGTCAGTGCGGCCGTTTCCTGTGTCCGCACGTCCGTCATGGCCGGAAAATCGATGGTCTGCGCGGGGTCCAGTTCGTAGCGCTGCCATTGGGCCAGGATGCTTTGGTGACGCGCGGCGTCGTCGGCAAAACCAGTGCGACGCCGGGGCTCGGCAGCGTGCACGCGCTCGACTTTCCGGGCGGCCGCCAAGGTTCCTGCCGCCGTCGTTCCTGCCAGGGCGACCATCAGCAATCCGGCGGGTGGCCACTGCACACTGGGAAGCAGGATGGCGGGTGCAATCACCGTTAATCCTGCGAACAGATCCCAGAAGACCGTGTCCGGCTCAGGCCCGCGACCGTAGGTGAGTTTTCTGTGCAGGACAAACGTTGTTGCCGCGGTTGCGAGAACCAAGGCAACGCCCCACAGGAGCATCATGGCGGGCATCGGACCACCTCCAGGCGAATTCGCTGCTTTGAATTCAGTATGCGCCGGGGGATGCGTGGACGCGAGGGTGGTTTGTGTCCCCGGCAAATCAGGTAGTGAACTCTCGGTTGACTCGATGTCAGCAGGCAAGAGACTGCTGCATCGTTAAAAACAAAAGACCCGACGGCAATCGGATCCTTGTTCAGCGCGATGCGCTCTTTGGTGCGATTTCAAGGACATACCCTTGACACTCACACTTCAAGAGTATGCCCCTCCGCGGACGGCGACAACGTCGTGGACGCGAGGGGTCTTCCTGTCGTACCCGGGGCGTAGCCTTGGCACCATGAGACTGAAAATGTGCAGCATCCACGTCAAGGACCCGGCGGCAGCCCACGCGTTCTACACGGAAACGTTGGGCTTCGAGACCCTGATGGCAATGCCTGAGTACAACCTCTTCATCATCAAGGATCCCGGCGCCGGTGAGAATGCCACCGGGCTGCTCCTGGAGCCCAGCGACAACCCCATCGGCGCGAATTACATGAACGCCGTCTATGAGGCTGGGATGCCCGCAGTGGTCCTCGGCGTGCCCGACGTCCAGGCCGAATACGAGCGGTTGCTCGCTGCGGGCGTGAGGTTCAAGGGCGAGCCGGCAGAGGATCCGTCGGGCATCAGCGCAGTTTTCGACGACGGTTGCGGCAACTACGTCCAACTGCACCAGGACTAGTTAAACAGCTATGGCCGGGACGCGGGTCCCGGCCATAGCTGGATCAAGCCTTATGCGCGGTCGCGCTTGGTTCCCTTGGGAGCATCACGTTTTGCTGCGGCGTTCTCCCGGGCTTCCTTCGTTGCGGCCTTTTTATGGGCCTCGTCCTTCACACGCTGCGCTTCCGAGCGGACAGCGGCGTGGGTGGCACGTTCGGTGACCAGCCACTGCGGGGGAGTCTGCAGCAGTTCGGTGATTTCCGCCGTCGTTAGTGCTTCCTCGACGCCGCCGCGGGCCAAGCCGCTGATGGAGATGTTGAGTTTCTGCGCCACGACCGGGCGCGGGTGCGGGCCGTTGCGGCGCAGCTCGGCCAGCCATTCCGGCGGGTTGGCCTGGAGTTCGTTGAATTCCTCGCGGGAGATGGACGAATCCTGGAACTCCTGGGGTGTCGCGGGCAGATAGATGCCGAGTTTCTTGGCGACCGTTGCCGGCTTCATGGACTGGGAGTTCGAGGACGTCATGCTTCAAGGGTATCTGGCCGGTACTGTGAGTGTGTGCCAGATGCTGAAGAATCCACGGAAACTCCCGAGTCCCACCCCGCGCTTCGCTTTGCGTACGTCGCCGGCGTGACTCCCGGAAAGTGGATCCGCCGCTGGGAAGAGCGGATGCCGGATGTTCCGCTGAACTCCTTCATGTCCGACGACGACTCGCAGCTTTCGGTGCTGCGCGACGGTTCCGCGGACCTCAGCTTTGTTCGGTTGCCCGTGGACCGGGACGGCCTTAATGTCATCCCTTTGTATGAAGAGCAACCCGTAGTGGTGGCGCCCAAAGGCCACGAGATTTCCGTGTTCGAGGAAGTGGCGCTGGAGGACCTGGCCGAGGAGAACTTCCTTGACGTAGAGGAAATGGGTGGCCCGGCCATGGCCCTCCAAGTGGTTGCTTCCGGCGCCGGACTGGTGATCATGCCCATGTCGGTCGCCAGGCATCTGAACGCAAAAGACACTGTCATGCGCCGTTTGACGGGTGCCCCCGGTACGCAGATTGGCTTGGCTTGGCTTATCGGAACGGACAGCCCGGTGGTCGAGGAGTTCATTGGGATTGTGCGTGGGAGGACAGCGCAGAGTTCACGCCAGCCTTCCGCCCAACAGGAAAAGCCCAAGAAGACGCCGAAGCCTGATCGCAGGGGTTCGGGTGCGAAAAAGCCCGCAGTTGCCCAGCGCTACGCTCCGAATCCGGACAAAGGACGCGGCCGCGGTTCGCGGAAAAAGGGCAAGCGCTGACTACTCGCCGTGGATTGCGGCCTGCTGCTGCTCTGATCGGTTGAGATAGGCCAGGAGCAGATCGCCGGCGCGTTCCAGTTCGCCGGCCTCCAGCGCTGCGCAGATCTGCTCATTTTCCGCGAGCCAGTCGCTGTAAAAGTGCGCGTTGACGGTGGCTTTGTGGAAGTAAAGCCTCATCTCAGCCAGGATCTGGGCCATGATCGTGTTCAGGCGGTTGCTCTCTGCCAAAGCCACGATTGCCCCGTGGAAATGCTGGTTCGCGCTGCCCAGTCCTTCGTTGTCGTCAGCCGCTGCGGCGCGTTTTCCTTCGTCGACGGCGGCCCTGACGGCGGCTATGCGCTCCGGCGAACCTCCCGCGCGGATGGAACTGACCTCGATGGCGCGACGGACTGTGTAGACATCGTGGATGTCGCCTGCCTCGAGGGTTGCTACGAACACACCCTTGTTTGGCTGGCGGAGCAGCAGGCGTTCGGCGGCGAGCTCGGCAAAGGCTTCCCGGACGGTATTACGGGAGACGCCAAGATCCTCGGCGATGGTGGCCTCGGTGAGTTTGGCGCCGGGAACAAGGAAGCCCTCTGCCAGTTGGTAACGGAGTTCCTCGGCTACGCGTTCGGCCACGGAAGGAACCCTGAGCCGCATCCGTGCGCGGGCGCCGTCCAGGCCGGGATGTTCGCTTGATTCCTGATCTGCTCCGGCCATAACCACAAAATTACACGATCGCCGAAAATAAGGATCGCCGGATTGTTGAACAATCCAGCGATTTGGTGCATGCTGGATGTAACGCGCATCACGAGGCAGGGATCACACCATGGCAACCATCGACCTGAACAGCGACGTCGGAGAGTCATTCGGACGCTGGACACTTGGCGACGATGCTGCCATGTTCCAATCCGTCTCCAGTGCCAACGTTGCTTGTGGATTCCACGCCGGCGACCCCAGCGTTATCCGCAGCACCTGCGCGAAGGCGGTCCAGGCCGGCGTCGTTATTGGTGCCCACGTCGGGTACCGCGATCTTGCGGGATTCGGCCGCCGCTTCATGGATATCGACCCCGTGGAGTTGGCTGATGACGTGGTGTACCAGATCGGCGCGCTGCAGGCTCTGGCAGCTCTCTCCGGTGGCCGGGTACAGTACGTGAAACCCCACGGCGGCCTGTACAACGCGATCGTCAAGCACACGGCTCAGGCGCGTGCCGTGGTCGAGGCTGTGAAATCGGTTGACCCCAACCTTCCGATCCTCGGCCTGCCCGGCTCTGAAGTCCTGCGTCTGGCTGAGGAAGCGGGCCTCCGCGGCATTTCCGAAGCATTCGCAGATCGCGCTTATACGCCGGAAGGAACGCTCGTCCCGCGCTCCCAGCCCGGGGCCGTCCTTCACGATCCCGTCGAAGTGGCGGAACATGTCCTGCGGATGGCCACCGAACAATCCGTCAAAGCAATCGACGGTTCCATCCTCAAAATCAACGCAGAGAGCATCTGCGTCCACGGTGACTCACCCGGCGCAGTTGCAATGGCTGCCGCAGTGAAGTCCGCATTGGGCGATGCCGGTGTAACCATCGGCTCGTTCCTCTAACCCACTCCCACTTGGACTCCGCACCACACCTCATCCCCCCGGAGGGCATCATGACCAGCACTAACAACGCAGCAAAGGCAGTGACGAGGAAGCCACCGCCCGGCGCACTCAAGGCCTACATCGCCAGCCTCACCGGTACGTCGCTGGAGTACTACGACTTTGCAATCTATTCGGTAGCTTCGGCACTGGTATTCCCCAAGATCTTCTTCCCCGGCAACGACGAATTCGTCGCGCTGCTGCTTTCCTTCTCGGCGTTCGCTGTCGGCTACCTGGCCCGTCCCATCGGTGGCGTGATCTTTGGCCGCCTGGGCGACAAGATCGGCCGCAAATACGTCCTTGTTTTCACCCTGGTGCTGATCGGCGTGGCCACGGTCCTTATTGGTGCACTGCCGGATTACTCGGTGATTGGCGTCGCGGCTCCCACCATCCTGGTGCTCTTGAGGCTTGCCCAGGGCATCGGCGTCGGTGGCGAATGGGGCGGCGCCGTTCTGCTGTCCAGCGAATTCGGCGACCCCAACAAGCGCGGCTTCTGGTCATCTGCCGCCCAGATCGGTCCGCCCGCGGGTAACCTCATGGCCAACGGTGTGCTTGCCGTGCTGGCCGCATCGCTCAGCAACGAAGCCTTCCTCTCCTGGGGTTGGCGGGTGGCGTTCCTTGCCTCGGCACTCCTTGTGGTCTTCGGCCTGGTGATTCGTCTCAAGCTCGAAGAGACGCCAGTCTTCAAGGCCATCCAGGCCCAAGGAGACCGTCCCAAGGCGCCCATCAAGGAAGTCTTCACCCAGCAGCCCAAGGCTCTGGTGGCTGCAGCCCTCTCCCGTGTTTGCCCCGACATCCTCTACGCGCTGTTCACGGTGTTCGTGGCCGTTTATGCCACCAAGGAACTGGGGATGACCACCGGAAACGTCTTGTCCGCGATCCTGATCGGTTCAGCGTTCCAACTGGTACTCATTCCAGCCGCGGGCGCCCTGACCGACCGGTTCAACCGCCGCTGGGTCTACGGCATCGCCGCAGCAGCCACAGCTGCCTACATCCCGTTGTTCTTCCTGATGATCCAGGGCAAGTCAGTCCTCATGCTCACCATCGGCACCGTGATTGGCCTGGCATTGCATGCCTTCATGTACGGGCCCCAGGCTGCCTTCATTACCGAGCAGTTCCCGGCGAGGCTCCGTTATGCTGGCAGCTCGCTCGCCTACACCCTGGCAGGTGTGATTGGTGGAGCAGTAGCCCCCATCATCTTCACCGCGCTCTACGGTGCAGCGAACCACGGTTGGTACCTGATTGCCCTCTACATTTTGGTTGCAGCCGTCATCACCATCGTTGGCATGCTGCTGGGACGCGACCCCCAGCCTGAAGAAGAAGAGCGCTTGCTGCAGACCGCCAACACCCAGCCCGCGGCATAGTCAAAGATGGAAACCGCAATGCACACAGCCACCGCAAAAATGGTTCGCTCCGTCAGGCCTGTCGGCACCCGTGCCGTCCTGGCCGAATTGGATAGCCTGCAGGACGTGCTTGCCTTGCAAGACATGCTGTACAAGTCCCCGTTGCCGGGACAAGTGGACGTTTTGGCTGCGGCGGAAACGGTCATGGTTGTGGGAGAGTCGGCCTCCGCGACACGTGCCATCGGCGCCCGGCTGCTGGAACTGGAACTCACCGTTCCGGAGGTTACCGACTCCGGGCTCGTGGTCATCGATACCGTCTACGACGGCGAGGACCTCGCCGATGTCGCGGAGCTGACCGGACTGAGCATCGACGGCGTCATTGCGGCGCACACAGGCCAGATCTGGACTGTTGCCTTCGCTGGCTTCGCGCCAGGATTCGGGTACATGGTGGGCGAAAACGAGGCCCTCACGGTTCCCCGCCGCTCATCCCCCCGGACGGCGGTTCCCGCGGGTTCCGTGGCCCTCGGCGGTCAATACTCCGCCGTCTACCCGCGACGCTCACCCGGTGGATGGCAGTTGATCGGCAGGACTGGGGCCCGCATGTGGGACCTGGATCGTCCCCAGCCGGCACTTGTTCGGCCCGGAGACCGCGTGCAGTACCGGGCCGTCCGCGAGGTCGTGAGTACCGCGGCCCACGAATCCAAGACCGACTCGGACCACCACACGGGTCCTGGTCTTCGGATTCTCAACCCTGGCGCTCAGAGCCTCATCCAGGACCTGGGCCGGCGTGGCTACGGTCCCCTCGGTGTTTCCGCCGCGGGCGCCTTGGACAGGGCTTCGCTGCGCAGGGCCAACCGCCTGGTGGGCAACGCCTCATCAGCCGCGGCCATTGAGTCCGTCAACGGCGGGCTGACGGTGGAAGCTGTCGGAGACCAAGTACTTGCCGTGACCGGTGCGCCGACAACGCTGACCGTTCAGTCGCCGTCGTGGGTTGAATCCGACGACGACGGCGACGTCCAGCCGGGTGCTCTACGGACCGTCCCGGTGGCCGCACCTTTCGCGCTGCTCGACGGCGAAGTCCTTACTGTGGGCGCTCCCGAAGCGGGGTTCCGGAACTATCTGGCAATCCGGGGCGCTGTGGATGTGCCCGAGGTTCTTGGAAGCCGTTCGGCGGATACGATGTCCGGCATCGGTCCGGCGCCGTTGGTTGTTGGCCAGGAACTCCCGGCCGGCGACGCGACCGAATCAAGCGCCGTCGGCAGCCCTGAGCTCCAACCGGACTTTCCCGGTGACGGCGTTACCGTTCTCGACGTCGTTCCGGGCCCGCGCGCCGACTGGTTCGACCAAACTGCCCTCGAGTCTCTGACGGGCCAGGACTGGCTGGTCACCCCGCAGTCGAACCGCGTGGGGATGCGCTTGGACGGCACTCCGCTCGAGCGCACCCGCGAGGGCGAGTTGCCCAGCGAAGGAACCATGGCCGGCGCCCTCCAGATCCCGCCGGCAGGACTGCCCGTGCTCTTCCTGGCCGACCATCCCATCACAGGTGGTTATCCAGTGATCGGCGTCGTGCGCGACGAACACCTGGACCTGGCGGCGCAAGTGCCCATCGGCGGCCGGATCCGTTTCCGGCTCGTCTCCGAAACCCCAGACTTCAGCAAGAACCCAGAGAAGTGAGTATTTGATGCGCAAGGTCCTGATCGCGAACCGCGGCGAAATCGCTGTCCGCGTCGCCCGAGCCTGTGACGACGCCGGCATCTCCTCTGTCGCCGTCTACGCCGACATTGATGCCGATGCCATGCACGTCGGCGCAGCAGCTGAAGCGTACAGCTTGGGTGGAAACAGCCCCGCTGAGACGTACCTGAATATCGAAAAGCTGCTCGCCGTTGCTGCCCGTTCCGGCGCGGACGCCGTCCACCCCGGTTACGGATTCCTCTCCGAGAATGCAGACTTCGCCCAGGCAGTCCTCGACGCCGGACTTGAGTGGATCGGTCCCTCGCCGGAGTCAATCCGCCAGTTGGGCAACAAAATCACCGCCCGGGAAATCGCGGTGCGTGCCGGGGCGCCCCTGGTTGCCGGCAGCGACGGGACCGTGTCCTCTGCCGCAGAAGCACGCGCTTTCGCCGAGGAGCACGGACTCCCGATCGCCATCAAGGCCGCCTTCGGCGGAGGCGGCCGCGGGCTGAAAGTGGTCCGTGAACTGGCAGAAGTCGAAGAAGCCTTTGACTCCGCAGTACGTGAAGCCGTAGTTGCCTTCGGCCGAGGCGAGTGCTTCGTAGAGCAATATCTGGACCGGCCGCGGCATGTTGAGGCCCAGATCGTCGCTGACAAGCACGGCAACGTCATTGTGGTGGGAACCCGTGACTGCTCGCTTCAGCGCCGACACCAGAAGCTCGTTGAGGAAGCTCCGGCGCCGTTCCTCAGCGACGAGCAGCGCCAGCGGATTTACGACGGAGCCAAAGCAATCATCCGTGAGGCCGGCTACTACGGCGCGGGAACCGTCGAGTTCCTTGTTTCGGCTGACGGGGCTGTAGCTTTCCTCGAGGTCAACACGCGCCTTCAGGTGGAGCACCCGATCACCGAGGAGACCGCAGGGATCGACCTCGTGCAGGAACAGTTCCGCGTTGCTGCCGGGTTGCCACTGAGCATCACCGAGGACCCCGTTGCTCAGGGGCACTCCTTTGAGTTCCGGATCAATGCTGAGGATGTCGGCCGTGGGTTCCTGCCCTCGCCGGGTACCGTTTCCGGCTTCGAGGTGCCCACGGGTCCCGGGATCCGCGTGGACACCGGAGTGCGTTCGGGTTCGACAATTCCGCCGCAATTCGATTCCTTGTTGGCCAAACTGATCGTCTCAGGGGCTGACCGGCAGCAGGCGCTTCGCCGTGCACGCCGTGCCTTAAAGGAATTCAACATCTCCGGCCTGGCCACGGTTTTGCCGTTCCACCGCGCAGTTCTCGAGGCTGACGATTTCACCTCCGTGGTCGGGCTACGCGTGCACACCCGGTGGATCGAGACCGACTTCGCGGACCAGATCCCCGTCGACCCCGACTACAGCGCAGTGGCCCCCGGCGGCGAACGACGCACCATCACCGTGGATGTCGACGGCAAACGTCTTGCCGTGGGTCTTCCTGCGGATCTGCTGGACGGCTGGGCCCGCTCGGGGCAAGGTCTTCCGGCAGCGGCGGATGTCACGGGGCTGTCGGGTTCTGTCATCGGTGATGCACCTGCCGAATCCGCCCTTGTCTCCAGTATGTCCGGCACCGTGGTGAAGTGGCTCGTGGAACCTGGGGCCACCGTGGCCGCCGGGGATCCCCTGGTTGTCCTGGAGGCCATGAAGATGGAAACCCAGGTCCCGGCCCACCGCACAGGCACGCTCTCGGAGGTACTTTCCGCGCCCGGCGGAGTTGTCACGGCCGGCGCGGTGCTGGCGCACATCGAGTAGCCCGGCTGACTCAACCCCGACGGCGGTGCGGCCCCTCGCGGGAGGCCGGGCCGCCGTCGTCGTCAGTGCTACGAGGCCGAGCCGGCCGGATTCAGCACCACGGCGTTGTGCAAGGCCATCCCAGCCGCTCCAATGGCGCCCTCAGCTTCCGTCCACCCCCGCACGGTGATGTTCAAGGGGTGGTGGAAGCGCAGCACGGTCTCCTGGAGCCCCTGCTCAAAGCCGCCGATGAGATGCTCCCAAAGAGCCGTGGTCTCGCCGGTGATGATGATGGTGGATATGCCGAGCAGGTTGACCGTACCGCCGAGTGACCGGCCCAGCATGCGCCCTGTCCGGTTCAAGTAGGAGTTCACGGCCGAGCCTGGAGTGCCGGCGCGGGCGGAAAGATCTTCCAGCGTCGGCTCCGGGCCCAGCTCCGGCGCGGCGGCGAGCAGCTCCTTCAGCCCCGCGTAAACCTGAAGGCATCCGCGGTTTCCGCAGACGCAACGCGGTCCTTCGGGATCCACCGACATGTGGCCGAATTCGGTGGAGGCCCCGCCGGGTCCATAGAACACCGACCTGCGGTTGACGATACCCATACCCACGCCAGGTCCCAGGCCCAGAAGCAGGAAGTCATCGTGCCTGCGGCCCAGACCGAAGCTGATCTCCCGGGTTGCCAGGGCGAAGAGGTCGTTGGAGACGAAAACGGGCAGGTCCAGGGCCTTCTGCAGCTGCTGGCCGAGATTGAAGTTCTCCCAGTTGAGCGTGGCGGAGATGATCACCGTGGAGGAGTTCTGGTCCACGGCGCCCGAAACCGAGATGCCCACTGCCACGGTCCTGCCGGGGTGTGCCATGTCCTGCATCTGCCCGGCCACCATGGCCGCCAACTGACCCACGGGATCGGATTCGGGGCTGAATGGAAGGACGTTGGATGCGAGGATTTGCCCGTCCAGCAGCATGGTCGCCACAGCTACGCTGCGGGGGGTGATTCCCAGGCCGATGACGACGGCGGCGTCCGGGACAAGTTGGACAGGCACCTTGGGGCGCCCGGCTCCAGAGCTTTGCCCGGCCGGGAGGTCGCGGACCATGCCTTCGGCCATCAGATTGCGCACCTGAGCCGTGACGGTTGCCGCTCCTAGGCCAAGTTGCTTGGCGATCTCGCCGCGACTGAGCGGGCCCCTTTCGGCAAGCAATCCGAGGATCTCCGCGCGGCTGACAACCTCGCTGGCGGGCGTCGGACGGTGACGTGGGCGAGTGCTCGAAATGTGAAACACCTCTCTCTTGACTCCTGCCTGAGCGTCCGCATAGTCTAACCGGACCGTAGTTAATTCGGTACCGAATTAATTATAGGACCGGGCTCTTGCACCCACCAACAAACTCAGAAGGACGAAGAATGAAATTAGCAACGAAGCTAGCAGCAGTCGTCGCCGGCACCGCCGTCATGTTCGGTGCCGCAGCGTGCGGTTCCTCCAGCACCTCCAGTTCCTCCGACGCCTCCAGCGGGGACGTCACGCTCGACTGGTCCTTCTGGTCCCAGGGTGAAGAGGGCAACAAAACCTGGAAGGAATTGGCAGCCCAGGTCACGGAGAAGTACCCGAACATCAAGGTGAACCTGACCACCGCGCCCTTCGCCGATTACTTCACCAAGCTGCAGTCCCAACTTGCCGGCGGTACTGCTCCCTGCATCGTGAGCATGCAGTCCTTGCGCCTCCCCGCCTTCGCCAAAGCCATGGAGCCCATGGACGGCCCCCTGGCGGAAGCTGCAGGTTTTACGTCCGATGAGTGGAGCCCCGGAGCGCTCAAGGCATTGCAGTCTTCGGACAAGCAGTACGCACTTCCCTATGGCCTCGACACCATGGTCATGTACTACAACAAGGACGCTTTCAAGGCTGCCGGCGTTGACGAGCCCAAGAGCGGCTGGACCACGGACGAATTCGTCGCCGCAGGCAAGAAGGTCTCGGCCTCCATGGGCAAGCCCGCCTTCGGCGAATCTTTCTCGGATCTGCATATGTACTCGCAGCTGTTGGCCTTCAACGGAGCGCGACCGGTTTCCGACGACGGCGCGCTGCAGCTGACGGACGGAAAAGTCACTGACGCGTTCGGCTGGTACTCCGGCCTGGCGACTAACGAGAAAATCAGCTCCGTTCCGGCCAGCTCCTCCGACGTCGCATGGGGTGAGCAGCAGTTTGTTGCCGGTAACACGGCCATGGCTGTGGACGGAACCTGGAACATCAAGAGCAACGTCACCGATGCCACCGGTTTCAAGGTGGGGGTCGTGGCACTGCCGCAGGGCGCGAACGGTGGAGGTACATTCTCGGCCAACTCAGGTTTCGGCATCTCCAAGACGTGCAAGAACAAGGAAGCAGCTGCCAAGGCAATTGGTGTACTGACAGGCGCCGCCTCACAGGCCGCTTCCGCCAAAGCCGGCAACCAGCCGGCCCGCCTGGCTGCTACGGATGCATTCATCCAGGGTCTGAAGGCGGACATCGACCCTGCCAACCCGGGCTACTCGGAGCAGGTGGCTGCCGTGGTGAAGGCTTCCTCGGAGAAGGCCGTGCCGTTCATCAGTACGAACAACTGGGACAAGGTCACCAAGCTCATGGGCCAGCAGTTCCAGCAAGCCTTTACGGACAAGACTTCCCCGCAGGAAGCCCTCAAGAACGTTCAGGAGAGTGGCGCAAAATAATGCCCGCCGCTTCTTCCGAACCCTGAGCCCAACGAGAAAGGCATCACCTTGACGGCCACCCTTGCTTCACCACCGCGGCGCCGAGCGCCGGAAGCGGTGGGCACGCAGAGGAAGAAGAAGACGGATTCCCGCGCGGCACTGGGCTTTTTGACCCCCAGTGCCGTGGGGATGACGCTCTTCATCCTTATCCCCACGCTCCTGGCCATTGCTACGAGCTTCTTCAACTGGCCTACCTATGGTGACGTCACCTTCGCCGGGCTGGACAACTACAAAGACCTGTTTGCGCCGGGAAGCCAGTTCCCAGCAGCGCTGGTAAATACGTTGCTGTTCACCATCATCGTGGTGCCTCTCAATCTGGTCCTGACCATCGCTACGGCCTTTTGGGTCTCCACCAGCCGGTTCTCCAAGTTGTACCGGGTCTTGTTCTTCTTGCCCGTTGTCACACCGACCGTAGCTACGGCCGTGATCTGGAAGCTGATCTACCAGCCGGACGGCATCATGGATTCAACACTGCGGTCCCTGTTCGGCATCAATATGCCCAACCTGCTGGGTGACAGCAGCACGGCCATGTTCGCCGTCGTCGTGGTGATCCTGTGGCAGGGCTTCGGCTACAACATGCTCATCTTCTCCGCAGCCATTGACCAACTGCCGCAGGACGTGCTGGACGCTTCCATGCTGGACGGTGCGTCGGGCCTCACCACGCTGTTGAAGATCAAGCTTCCGCTGCTGACACCGGCCATCTTCTTTGCCTCCACCGTCACCATGATCTCCGCGTTCCAGATGTTCTCCGAACCATTCGTGCTCACGGCTGGTGGCCCGGGCACGTCAACGGTGACAGTGGTCATGAATGTCTACCAGACGGCCTTCCAGGGTGGCGAACTTGGTGCCGCTGCGGCGCCTGCCATCATCCTCTTCGCCTTGATTCTCGTAGTCACAATGATCCAGTGGCTGGGTCAAAAGAAATGGGTCCACTATGACCAGTGACCAGACAATGTCGCCTGCGTCCGCTGTTTCTGCAGATAAGGCCGGTAAGAAGGTCAAAGCGCGCTTCCGCCCCTTGAAGCTGGTAAGCGAGCTGCTGATTGCTGGAGTGGTCCTGCTCTTCCTCTTCCCGATCGCTTACACGTTCTTCTCCGCTTTCAAGTCCAACGGCGAGATCTTCGCCCAGCCGCCGTCACTGTTCGGGGCTGAGTTCCGTTGGCAGAACTTTGTGGAAGTCTTCGAGTACACGCCCTTCCTGCGGTTCATTTTCAACGGCCTGGTGGTCTCGATCCTTGGCACGGTCATCGTGGTGGCAGTGTCCGCGTTGGCGGCCTACAGCTTCGGCATCCTGCGATGGCGTGGGCGCGACAGATTCATGCTCCTCTATCTGGCAACCATGATGATCCCGCAGGAGGTCCTGGTCATTCCGATGTTCCTGCTCATGCAGAAGCTGGGGTGGATTAACACGTGGCAGGCCTTGATCCTGCCCTGGGCATTCGGAGCGTTCGGGGCATTTCTGCTGCGCCAGTTCTTTGTGAACATCCCCTATGAACTGGTGGAGGCTTCCCGGATGGACGGCTGCAGCCAATGGCGTACCTTCAGCCGGATCATCCTGCCGCTGGCCAAGCCCTCACTGGCCGTACTGGCAGTGTGGACGTTCATCACGTTCTGGAACAGCTTCCTGTGGCCGCTGATTGTCGTCAACGACGTCAACGAGCTCGGCAACGTTTCCCTTGGCCTGCAGACCTTCTTCGGCGAGCACGGCAGCTCGTGGAACCTGGTCATGGCCGCTTCGGTCATTGCCATCCTGCCCACGCTGCTGCTGGTGATTGCACTCCAAAAGCACCTGGTCAAAGGCATCGCAACCGTCGGCCTGGCCGGCCGCTAGCCCACACTCCTTCTACCTCCAAGGCTGGACATGTTCTATTTTGAGGACCGCGTAGGTCCCGACTTTGGGGCGGACGCTCCGGAATACCCGGACTGGACGTTCCCGCAGTGGCTCAAAGACGCCAAATTCGGCATCTTTGTCCATTGGGGCCTGTACTCGGTGCCGGCGTTTGCCGAGACAGGCAATGCGCCTCCCCCTGTGGAGGACGCGTACCGGGATCATAAATATGCCGAGTGGTACGGCAACACGGTCCGCATTCCCGGTAGCAGCGCCGAGGCTTACCAGCGTGAGACGTTCGGATCCGGGACCAGCTACGAAGACCTTGCAGATCTGTGGACGACGGACTCCTTCGATGCCCATGAGTGCGTCGAGCTGTTCAGACGAGCAGGCGCACGCTACGTTGTGCCGACGGCCAAGCATCACGACGGCTTCTGCCTGTGGGGCACGGAAACCACCGGCTTCAACAGCGTCCGCCGCGGCCCAGGCCGGGACTTGATGGCTGAGTTCGCCACGGCCACCCGCGACGCCGGCCTGAAGTTCGGTGCCTACTTCTCCGGAGCACTGGACTGGCACGTGAGCGATCTGCGCGCGATCAACTCCGATCCCGACGTCTTCCGGCTGCGCCGTAACGACGAAGAGTTTGCCCGCTACGCCTTCAGCCAAGTCCGTGAACTGGTGGACAGGTTCGCGCCGGACATCCTGTGGAACGACATCGAGTGGCCCGACGCCGGCAAGACGGCCGCGGATTTCGGCGTCGCCGCTTTGTTCCGCCAGTACCTCGCCGCAGTACCGGAGGGCATCGTCAACGACCGCTGGGGCGTCCCCTCACACGGGTACCTGACGCGCGAATACAGCGACATCGGCTCGCTGTCCGACAAGAACTGGGAATCCTGCCGGGGGTTGGGCCGCTCGTTTGGCGTCAACCGAAACGAAACAGATTCCGACGTTCTCACCGTCGCAGAGATGGTGCGCCATCTGGTCTCTGTGGTGTCCCGCAACGGCAACCTGCTGCTGAATATCGGGCTCAATGCCGATGGCACCATACCTGGGATCTACCGCGACAGGCTGGAAGGCCTTGGCGCTTGGATGGAAGCCAACGGAGAAGCGATTTACGGTACGCGTCCGTTCGCCGGCGACGCCCACGATCATCTCGCACTGACGGTCGGCCCGCACGCCACCTACATTCTGGTGATGGACCCCGTCGCGGAACTCCCGACGCCGCCGCTGCCCACCGCAGGCGGGCACTGGCTTGGCGCGGGGGAGCCAGGGGACAAGTTTGTGGTTCCCGAAACGTTGAGGGACTCACCCGTGGCCGTGTTCGCCATTCCCCACACCCACGCCCCCGGACACCCCGTATGAGCCAGCGGCTGGTAGGCATCGACATCGGCGGGACCAAAATCGCTGCCGGAGTCATCGACCCAACGGGAAACATCCTTGCCCGCGAACAGCTCGCCACTCCGAAGGGAGGCGTGAACATCGCCGCCGCGGTGGCGTGGGTGCTGGAAGAACTGGACGCCGACGGCGGAACAACAGTGGGCGTCGCAGTCCCCGGCTATGTTTCCACTGACCATCGCAGCGTCGCCAACGCGGCAAACCTCGCCCTCAAAGAGGCGAGGCTCGCGGACTGGATCGAGGAACGGGCCGATGTGCGCGCCGTCGTGCTCAACGATGCCAACGCTGCCCTGTGGGCGGAGTACCGGTTCGGCGCGGCGCGCGGTGTGAGCAACGTTGCCATGCTAACCGTGGGCACGGGCATCGGCGGTGGCTTGCTGGTCAATGGCCAGCTGGTTTCCGGTGCGCATGGTTGGGCCGGGGAGGCGGGCCACATGACAGTGGTGCCCGGTGGCCGTCCCTGCGGTTGCGGGAGCCGGGGTTGCCTGGATCGCTACGCCAGCGGAACCGCCCTGGGACACCCTGCTGCCAGCGAAGAAGACTTCGCTGAACTGGGGCACTGGTTGGGCTATGGCCTCAGCCAAGTGGCCATGCTGCTGGACCCGGACCTGTTCCTGCTCGGTGGCGGCGTCAGCGCTGCCGGTGCCGCGTTGACCGACCCCACGGAACTCAGGCTTGCGGGGCTGCTGGCTGAGCGCGGACGCGACAAGACCCCGCCGGTGCGTTTGGCCCAACTTGGACCCGACGCCGGCTTCGTCGGTGCCGCGGCATATGCGGCGGACCTGCTGTCCGGCGGCCTGCCGATGGTGGAGCGAACCATGGCCGCGAACGCAATGATCGACACCTTTGAACAACGCACCGGATTCACGCGAGGAATACAATGACTGCTCTTCCACACACCGCCCCTGAACAGTCGGAGGTCTGGTGCCCGGCCCTGGCTCCGCTCCACGAAGGCGGCCTTGCACGGCCAAGGATCGGCATTGCCGGGATCTCCATTGAATCAAGCACGTTTTCGCCCCACATCAGCGGGACCGAGGCCTTCACGGTTCGTCGTGGGGCAACGCTCAGGGCCTATTACCCGTTCCTGGATGAAGGCAGGGACTTGGGTGAGGCCGCCGATTGGGTGCCATTGATGCACGCGCGCTCGCTGCCGGGCGGTGCCGTGGATCCAGACCTCTACGCAGAGTTCCGCGACGAGATCCTTGACCGCATCCGTCAAGAGGGTCCGTTCGACGCCTTCTACCTGGACATCCACGGTGCCATGAGCGTATTGGGGATGGAGGACGCAGAAGGTGACCTCGCCCGCCACGTTCGTGAGGCACTGGGAGATGACACCTTGGTTTCCACATCCATGGACCTCCACGGCAACGTGTCCTTCGAGCTGCTCAGCGCGGTGGACCTGATTACGTGCTACCGGATGGCCCCCCATGAGGATGCCATGAACACCAAGGAGCGCGCAGTCTTCAACCTGCTGACCCGCTTGCGGGCCGCAACCGGGACTGACGTGCAGGCCCGTCGTCCGGCCAAGGCCTGGGTGCCCGTTCCAGTGTTGTTGCCGGGTGAGAAGACCAGCACGCGCATTGAGCCCGCGCGGAGCATCTACGCGGAAGTTCCGCTGGTGGCGGCGTTGGATGGTGTGGTGGATGCCGCTGTTTGGGTGGGCTACGCGTGGGCCGACGAGCCGCGGTGCCAGGCCTATGTTGTGGTCACCGGCGACGACGAAGAGATCATCAGGTCCGAAGCGGAACGCCTTGCCCGGTTGTATTGGGACGCGCGCCGGGATTTCGAATTCGTGGCCGAAACCGCCACCCTGGCCGAGGCACTCACCGCGGCCCTCGACCCTGAAGCACCGCGTCCGTACTTCCTCTCGGATACCGGGGACAACCCGACCGCAGGCGGCGCAGGCGATGTCACCTGGACACTTCAGCAACTTCTCGCGAATCCTGACCTCGCAGCCGGTCCGTTCCGCTTGGTGACGCCTCCATTTTCGACGCCGGTGCGGTGGCCGCCGCTGTGGCCGCCGGCGTCGGAAGTGAGATCGACGTCGATGCCGGCGCGCGCGTGGACGCCAAGGCCAAGGGTCCGGTCCGGCTCCAGGGCACCGTCTATTCCATCACTGAAGGGGACCCCGTGGCGGGCACGCAGGCAGTGATCCAAGCAGGCAACGTGTTCGCCATCCTGACCGAGCGCCGAAAGCCGTTCCATCACATCGGCGACTTCACCCAGCTCGGCCTGGACCCGGCGTCGTTCGACATCATCGTGGTCAAAATCGGTTATCTGGAACCGGAACTCTACGACGCCGCGGCTGGTTGGAAACTCGCTCTGACTCCCGGCGGTGTGGACCAGGACCTGCTGAGGCTTGGCCACTCGCACTTGGCCGATGGCGTTTTCCCCTTCACCGACGCAGACACCCAGCCGGCATTGTCCGCCTTGGTGCACCGCCGCTGATGACTGATCTGGAGATTGCCGTCCAGGACGTCGCTGGAGTGCGGGCCGCGCTGGAGGGCGGAGCCACCCGGGTGGAGCTGTGCACGGCACTGGGTGTTGGCGGCCTGACGCCGTCCATCGGCACCGTGAAGTTGGCCGTCGACGCGGCCCCGGCAGGCTACGTGCACGTGCTGGTGCGGAACCGGGGCGGCGGTTACGTCTATTCCGACGACGACGTCCGCACCATGTGCGCGGACATCGCCGCACTCCGGGGTACTGGAGTGGGTGGCGTGGTAGCGGGCGCCCTTACCCCCGAAGGGCGTATTGACCTCGCGACCTTAGGGCGGTTCGTTGATGCCGCTGGAGAACTTCCGGTGACGTTCCACCGAGCACTGGATGCCAGCACGGACCCCCTGGTCGAGCTGGTCCGGCTGGAAGGAACCGGCGTAGGTCGGGTCCTCACCTCCGGTGGCGCGGTTCGGAGCCTCCAGGGTTTGGAAATGCTGGCGAGCATGGTCCGCGAGGCACCTGAAGGCGTGCAGATCATGGCCGGGGGAGGGGTGCGCGTTGGAGACATTCCCGCGCTGGTTGCTGTAGGAGTTGCGGCCGTGCACCTCTCGGCGCGTGCAAGCTACCTGGACCCGTACCCCGCAGGCCCAGGTGGTGGTGCCCAGGAACTGGACACCACCGACCCTGTGATCGTTGCGGCGGCACGGGCGGCTACAACGTAACCGTCACACCCAGCACTGTGTCCAGCAGCCCGTTGCGGAACTTGCCCGTGGGGTCGTTGGCCTGGGCCAGGGCCCGGAAGTCCTCGAACCGTGGGTAGAGCGCGGAAAAGTCGTACTGGTCCGGGGTGAAGAGCTTGCCCCAGTGCGGGCGTGAACCAAACGGCCGCAATGCTTCCTCCAGTTCAGGAAGGACGGCTTCTACCTCCGGCTGCATCGGCTTCCAGGTGAAGTGCAGGGCCACGCTTTGCTGCTTGTAGAACGGGCTCAACCAGAACTCATCAGCTGCAATCGTGCGGATCTCCGAGATAAACAGCAACGGTGCCAGCTTGTCGGCGAGGCCACGAACGGCGGACAAAGCTGCCGACGCCTGGTCCAGTGGCAGCAGGAATTCGCTTTGCAATTCTTCCCCGTTACTGGGAGTGAATTCGTGACGGAAGTGCGGCAGGCGATCCAACCATTTGCCGGCGACGTCCAATTGCTCGGTGCAGTTCTCGGCCGACATATCCGGCAGAGGATGCATGGCCACAGTGGCCGGGGTGGCACCGAAAAGGTCAGGCAAGGCGGCCTCGGTATCAAGTGCCTTGAGCCAGACCTGCGGGATGGTGTCGCCCGTGTAGTTCGTGAAGAAACTGACGCTATAGGCACTGGAAGCGATGGCCTGGAAGTTCGCCAGAGCGCCGTCCCACGAGAGATTCGTGAGCACGCGCTGTCGGACCTCGTAGCTCGGACGGACCGCGAGCTCCAGCCCAGTGACGATGCCAAGGGCTCCCACGCCAACCACGCTGGCGAGGAATTCGTCGTCGTCGGACGTGAGGGTGACCAGTTCGCCTGAGGCGCGCACCAGATCAATACCCACGACGGCGGCCGCCAGGGACGGGTTGTTGACCCCACTGCCGTGGGTGCCTGTTTGGATGGCACCCGCCACGGAGATGTGCGGAAGGGACGCGAGGTTGTGGATGGCGTAGCCCTGCTCCTCCAACGCCCGGCCCAAGGCCCCATAACTGATGCTGCCGTTGACCTTGACGGTGCTCTTTTCCCTATTGAGGACAACTTCCTGGGGGAGTGCATCCAAGAGAAGGTGCGTGCCGGGGGTGTCGGCGACGGTGTTGAAGGAGTGCCGGGAGCCGAGGGCCTTGATCTGGGTCGCCTTGGCCACGAGCTCCTGAAGTTCTTCCACCGAGGCGGGCCGCTGCACTTGTGCGGATGAATACTCGAGGTTTCCTGCCCAGTTCTTCATTGAATGATTCTTCCCTTTTGGTCCATGTCGACTTATTTAATTGTTCACGTTCAAAACTAATTGAGTCAAGGGGCGTCCGCCCCGGGAATGTAGAGTTCAAGGACCGCCGTCTGTCAGGAGCATCGCGTGAGCAAAGGACCCAAGCCCACCATCCGGGATGTTGCCATGGCTGCGGGTGTATCCCTGACAACTGTGTCCTATGTGCTCTCCGGTCGTCATGGTGGGACCACACGGATCAGCCAGCCGACCCAGGACCGCGTCTTGTCGGCCGTGAAGGAGCTGGGCTACGTCCCCAACCAGGCCGCGCGTGGGATGCGTCGGGGCAAAACCGACGTTGTCGCCGTCGCGATCGGAAATCTGGAATGGCCCTGGGACCGGGCGCTGGCTACTACGGCGGCAAACATCCTTCCCGTGCACGGCTATCAACCGGTGATCCTCTTGGGCGAAGACTGGCGTAAGTTCATGATGTCAGGTGGAGCCGACGGCATCATTATCGGCTACTTCCCCGAGGCGACAGCAGAGGATGAAACCGTCACCGAACTGGCCCGCCGCGGTGTCGCCCAGGTGGTCATCTCGGGGACCATGAAACCCAATGGTTTCGACGTTCTGGCTCCCGAACCGGAGGTTGGACTGGCTGAGGGGATGGCCTTCCTGACCGCTTCGCACCGTCGGATTGCGTGCATCCGCAGGGCCGATCCGGCGGGACGACCTGCGAGCCGATTCGCTTCCTACGTGGAAGGGCTTGAGGCGGCGGGCATTCCGCTGGACGAGTCCCTTGTCCGGACATCGCAGCACCGCCCCGCCCTGGCGTACCAGGCGGCGCTGGAGTTGCTGCAGCTGCCAGACCGTCCCACCGCCATCCTCTGCACCGACGACATGGAGGCATTGCAGGCCATCCGGGCCGCCTTCCGCTTGGGGCTTCGCGTGCCCGAGGATGTCCAGATCGTCGGCGTGGGGAATTCCACCGAGGGGCAGGAATACGATCCCGCCCTGACAACAGTGGGACCGGAGCCGATCTTCGAGCAGGTGGTGAGGATGCTGCTGGACCGGCTCGAGGGAATCGCCCCTGCAGAGGGCGTGCGGGTCGCCTCGCCGTGGAAACTGCAGCTGCGCGGGACGACGACGGCGGTCAGCTGACGTGGCGTGCGAGAGAACCGCGGCGCTGGTTGAAGCGCAGGTTCTCAGGGTGTCATCGAAACGACCAAAGGCCACGGGCGCAGGGGTGTTCTTCTTTATCTGACTTCAGCAGACCGAGCAGTGCCGCACGGTAGGGGTTCCCTTACCGTACGTCTCCTTGCGATTGACGGATCTGACCCGCCTAGGCGTTTGCTATTGACTAAGGAGTGTCTCGGCCTGTCCCGCCCGTCGCCTCTAGCCAGGCGGGACGTTCACGAAGCAGAACCTCCCGTCCGATACGTTCCCCCTCGGGTGTGGCATCGAGCCACGCTATATCGCCTGTCCTAAGGTTAGCCAGGTCGGGAAAGGAAGCCCATTCAGCGGCAATGCGGGCTACGGCCTCGCTGCGGGAGCACTCCCATGGCCGGTGCTTCGGCCCTCTAATATCGCCGGGAACTAGTAGGCCGGTCGCTACCATGCGAATGATCAGACCAAGCGCTAGGTCCCGAACATCATCCCAGTCTCTCAGGCCTCGTCGGATGCAAACCGAGACCACTTCGAAGGGGGTGACCCAATCTTCAACTGCTCGAGCAAGAATGTCCTCGGCGAGAGTACGCATGTCTTGCCATTCTTCAAGATTCAATCTGCACCTTCACCGGGCTTTGGGGATATTCAAGGTCTATTGTGGACCCTCGAGTCCGGCGCGTCGCTGTCCGGTGAGGGATCGGCAAAAGGAGAGAGAACCTGAAACTCAGGATTTCCAGATTCGTGGCGGACGGCAGGGTGTTTGAACTCGCCCAGACACCGACATCTGACATTAGGCGGATGGAACTGTCCATTAGCTTGATCGGGTCCCGGGAGTGGCGCTACGTTGTCCCAGGCTGGCGCGACGTGTCTTTCGGCATTAGCGGTCAAACCGCTTATGTGTGGGCGGCACGAAGCATCATCGTTCTGCCTTCACATGAGGATGCGAACCCTAAAGTTATCCCTTTCGATGAGGAAGACCTCATCGTTGTTTTCGTTGCTGGAGCAGGGTGGTTGTTAGTGTGCGAAACCTCGATGCGGCTCGTAGGGGCTGGAGGCGAAATAGGCCAGGTTCACTTCAGAGAAGTTGTTGAGCAAGCATCCTTTGATGGCCACATCGTAAGTGTCAAAGACGTCGGCTCAGCCGAATACCGCTTCGAAGTATCCGGCACCAACCTTGTGGAGATCATCGATTCGTAACAACGCCGCGATCGCCTTACGGCAGTTGGCCCTGACTCCATGGCGCACGGAGCTCCTAAGATGCGGTGACCGCTGAAGGATCCTTCAACGGATGCTCTAGCGGCGGTCAGAATTATTCATGGTGCCAGATAGAAAGCATCCCCTACATGCCTCCGATTGCAGATCCTTCTCCCTCTTAACGTGGCCATGGCTCCGGCCTCCGCCACCGGGCAAAAAACGTACTAACAGCATCTGAGGATGACTGGTCGACGGACAGCCATTCAGTAGCTACTTTGCGTCCGGCCTGCTCGCACGCTTCCTCAGTCATCGGACCCCTTGGGTGGTCCAAGTAATCGCTGACCTCCATCCAGATGGCATACGCAGCACCACCATGAGAGCAATCGAAAAACTCGGAAATGAACTGATCGGCATTGTCCATACAGAGGTCGTAGGTGCGTCCGCTGTCGGGCTGGAGCACCAGCCGGGCTAACGCGGTCATTGCGTCCAGAAATCGCATCTCAAGTTGGTTGTGTTCCACTTCTTATCCATGATTTGCGTCGGTTCGCACACTACATTTCAAGTACAACATGAGCTCATCATCGTTCCGGCCGCTGCCTCAACCACTGTCGCTGCAGCAGGGCCAGCAAGTTCGTCGAACGCCGGTCGGGACTCGTGGCGTTCTTACATGGATCATCGAAAGTCAGCGCGGGCTAGCCCCATCCCCGGCCCTTCGTCGAGATCTTGGAAGCTGAAGCCGAGGCGCATAAGCACGAAACCCCGCTAGGGCTGCGCCCGTAAGCCGGATCACTTTGCGGGAAGCGCCAGCTGACCAGAAGTTTTGCTACTGTAACGGCATCATGAGCGTTTCGGAAAGACTCCAGCAAGCAGCCGATCGGTTCCTGGGCGGCGACGAGTCCGTGCGTGCTGCACAGGCGTTGGAAGGAGTTCTTATCGACGAGTATCCCGGCGATGACAGGACGGAAGAGTTGCTCTACGTTCTTTCCCTGTTTTCGCCTGGAAACGGTGCGCCGTACTCCGAGGCATCAGACGTTCGTCCTCTGGTTCTTTCAACACTGGAAAATCTGGCCTAACAGGGATGATCTCAGAAGACTGTTGCTGACGCACGGTAAAGGATCCTCAACCGGGCGCTGCGCGGTCATTGAGAGAATAGCCAAATGAATAACGTCCAACCAGTGAACCTTGAGCTGGATCGAGCAGACGTGGTGGTCCTCTTTAATTGGCTCATGTCAGTTGACCTGGATGATGTACCAATCTCACATCCATCGGAGAAGCAGGCTTTGGCAGACCTGCTTCTTGGCATTGAGATGTGCACTGACGTCCCCGAAGCTACACAGATGGAAATTAGTCAGGCGCGCGAGCAGGTCGCCAGAAACATGGGATGGTGAAGGTCGCTGAGCATCCGTTAGCCGGTCCCTCAACGGGCACTGAGGCTAAACGGAGGATAAAGGCATCGCCTAAGGGCTCTAGTACTCGGGCTCGCGAGGTGGCACTTGATCGCCGGCGGGGCCATGATCTCGGATGTATCTGCTGGATGCTGGCATCCACATCAGCACGAAACCGACAACCGTCAGGGTCAGAATCGCTACCGAGAGAGGCGTCAAGACGAGATTGAAGACTCCTCCCAGAGCCAAAACAGCCAAGACGGTAAGAACAACCCTCGCCCAGCGCTGGCCTCTGAGGAGTCCCAATGCTGCCCGGAACTGAAGAAGCGTAAATAGAAAGAGGATCAGACCGCTGACGAGCCTAACAATGACGCTTGCGTCCCACGAAAACATCAAGATCAGTGGCTGAATGCAAGCTAGGATCGCGCTTGCTACCCAGATGTAACTTGCCGTTCGGAGCACCTTAGGGACGCTGCCCTCTGTCCTTTGTGCGACAGGATGGACCATCTTCGAATTCCCAATCTCCCGTATCAAGTTGAGCGGCTCGCCGCAAGGCTTGCAGACTACAGGCGCAACGGAGGGATACCTGAGCCGCGCGGTGAACCGCGCTTCCGCTTCAGTCTGTAGTGGCGCTGTCGACGGTGTTGTCCCAATGACGGCGCAAGAAAGTCCACAAGAGGCAGCTAACTCCTAGAAGCCTCGGAATGGATAGCCGCCCGCAGAGAGATCCTTCACCGGACGGTGGTGCTGCCTAGGCCCGGCGATGGGCTAAACCGGTCCCACGAGTGGGCTCCGGCCGGAGAACGGCGCACTCTTGTCCGAAGTGGCGGACGGCCCGTGATGTGTTCGTGGATGGTTCTTTTTAGGGCCGTTAGATGATCATGTTCATGGTGTTCCAGCCGGAGCCGACCATGGTGCGTGGTTGCCAGCCGCCGTGGCCGTTGCTCGGGTAGAGCCACAGGGCTCCGGTGGCGTCACGAGCCAGGATGTCCAGGTTGCCGTCGCCGTTGAAGTCGCCGGGCCCGATGATAGCGGTCATGTCGTTCCAACCGGTGCCCACTTGGGTGGGACCGGAGTAGTAGGGCCGCGGGCCACCGTTGTACGTCTGCCCTTGGTACAAGCGAAGGGCACCGTCGCCGTCCCGGGCCAGAAGGTCGGGGTATCCGTCCGGGTTGAAGTCGCCGGGGCCTATCACGGCAGTCATGATGTACCAGCCCGACCCAACACCAATCGTGCCGAGCCAGCCGCCTTTCCCGTTGCCGGGGTAGAGCCAAAGTACTCCTCTTGAGTCGCGGGCAACGAGGTCTGCGTTCCCGTCCAGGTTCAGGTCTCCTGCCGCGGTGATGGCCGACATGGTGTTCCATCCTTGGCCTATCTGGACTCGCGGGAACCAGCCGCCATTGCCGTTGCCGGGGTAGAGCCATAACGCTCCCGTGGTGTCGCCCGCTATCACGTCGGGTTTACCGTCGCCGTTGAAGTCACCGGGGGCGACTATCGACGTCATGACGTTCCAGCCTTGGCCAACCTTGACTGGGGCCATCCAGCCTCCGCTGCCGTTCCCGGGGTAGAGCCATAGGATTCCGTTCGCGTCGCGTGAGAGGACGTCGGGTTTACCGTCACCGTTGAAGTCGTGGGTGATCGGCGCTGCATTGACGGTGACGGTGAATACCGGACTCGTTGCGTCGGGGCTGTAACCATTGCTGGCTGAAATACTGAAAGTGAAGGTCCCGGGCTTCGTCGGGATTCCGTAGAGGCCGCCACCAGTTGAGAGAGACAAACCAGGCGGCAGGGCGCCGCTGGCTAGTTTGAATTGCGGAGTCAGCGAACCGGCGGCAGTAAACTCAGAGGAGTAGTACGTGCCGACGGTGCCATTGACCGGGGGGTTACCGGAAGTCAGTGTCGGGGGCACGTTCTTGCCGTCGATAACGACTATCCCACTGGTGTTTAGACCACTATCGTCACTGACGTAGATTTTGTTTCGCTTCGTGTCCACGGCCATGGGACCTGGAATGATGAACCCCTGAAGGACTCCCGAAGCGTTGGTTGCACCGTCGAAAACTCTGACGCCCTGCTTGTAGGGGAAACCGACGTAGACCTTGTTGGTCACCTCATTCACGGCCAGGTAGAACGTAGGGTCTCCCGTTGGAACAGACACAAAAGTGTTCGAGCTGCCATCCAGAACGATCACGGCTGAGTCCGAGGCCGAGCCGTGGGACAGAACATAGACCTTGTTGTTGCTGCGGTTTAACACCAGTTGCATGGGATAGCTGTTACTGCCGGTCGGTATGCTGGTCGTCGAGTTGGTCGTGCCATCAATGGCTACGATCATCCTCGCTTCAGGGCAGGTGACGTAGACCTTGTTCGTGGCGTCGTTAATTGCCAAACCGCGGACGCCGGTGCAGACAGCGACGGTGGTGGTAACGGCGTTGGTGGCCCCGTCCAGCACAATCAGTTGAGTGCCATTACTGCTGACACCATAGATCTTGTTTGTCTTCGCGTTAACAGCGAGAGAGTATCCGGACACCGGGAGAGGCGTCACTGCGTTGGTGGCGCCATCTATAACACTGATGCCGCTGGCGCCGGCGGTTGAGACGTAGATCTTGTTGGTTAGCTTGTTTGCAGCAATACCACTTGGATTACCCGGGAGCGGCACCGTCGTGGTCGTACCGGTGGCGCCATCGATGACGCTCACTGAGGAAGAACCACTATTCGTAACGTAGATCTTATTCGTAACCTCGTTGACGGCCAGTTCGTTGGGATACGTTCCGACCGGAATGGAGGTAACGGACTTCGAGGCTCCGTCTACTACTGTCACGGTCCCGAGGATTTCGTTAGTGGCATAGAGCTTGTTCGTCGTTTCATTCATGGCCACGGCGTGGGGCAGCAGACCAGTCTGAATACGGTCCGCGATCATGTCCGCGTGCGCGGGCACGGCAGCGACGCCGACCAGAACCGTCGCGGCTGTGGCCGCAGCCGCGAGCACAGCGAAGATCCGGCAACCGAAAACACGGAACAACGGCATAGAAAAACCTCGAGGAGCCAACGGCTCAACCCCCAAAATCCAGTGCGCGACCATCGCGTCAACCAGCGAAGTCTATAGCTACCGGTCTGCGCATCGTGACTACGAACCAGATATTTCAATCGGAAAGGATAAAGAGAACCTCGAAGCACCAAGGGAGCTGACGGTCCTGCTTGCTGATTCAGCCCCTGAAATTGCTGGCAAGTCATAAACCAGCGCACAGGTTGCCCTGCGCTTTCCGGCGTGGCGCCCCCAAACATTCCTCATGGCATAACAGGGGCCAATAGAGGATCAGCCATCACAACGAGAGGATTCTGGCGCGCCCGTAAGCCGGTCCCGCACCGTGCGTCAGTTATAGCCGACTCCCCCCGCGCCGGGTCATCTCGGCGGGATGTACGTATACCCCGCACGGAGAGATGCACGATGAGGGGAGGGCGGATTCGAGTGGTCGACGCAACACTGGCCTCTATTTGGGGGCGGTTTGTCGTCCCTTGTCGACGCTATATGGCGATGGTGTCGGCAGCAAATATGGTCAGGCCGTTCTTGGTGGGTTATAAATGCCTGGCGGAAGGTCTAGAGGTTCGCGGTTGCGCAGGACTTCGGGAATAACCCTCGCAATAGCGAGAGGCGTCATTTGCATGTACTCGTCGGAGTAGGTTGCGGAGTATTCGGCCGGGATCCACGGTAAGTTTTCGGGACCGAGAACGTCCGTGAGGGCGTCGCGGTCCAGTGGCTCGTCGCTGAAAGCGCGGAACAGCCCCCCGTTGTGCTCTTCGGCACCTGGACCAAGAAAACGACCAATGTCGGGTGCGAGCCGGGGGCCGGCCCATACCCACCAGAGCGGGTAGGGCTGAAAACCCACCCACTGTGGGGGGCGCATGTTGAAGATGGGCAGGCGGCGAGTGTCTTGGTAGCGTCTCACTTCGGCCGAAGCGTAGAGCGCCCCGAGCTCGGTTGCCACGGCAAGGAAGAACCGGCGAAGTGCGCTCCTGAGCGCACTATCGGCGAGAGCATGACCGTCCACGACCAGGGTGATTCGGGTGAACGGGTTACCTGCGGAGAGCTGCGGGGCCTCGAACTTTCCGTAGGTGACCGGTAGCGGATTCTCGTAGTAGATGTCCCAGCCATTGGAATCATCGTTGTAAAACTCATGGATGAAACCTTCTTCGCCGCTGGAATCGAAACGGAACTGAAGGGGTTCGTATTTGCCGAAACGCACCGGGACCGCTTCTGGGAGTACCTCTCGAGCGATCCGGAGATAGCCCTGCAGAAAGTCTGTGGGGAGGTCCTCTTCGAGGATCAGCCAGCTGATCCAAACGTCTCGTCGCTCCGGCTTCGGTTCCGTTCTTGGTGGTGCTTTTACTGTCCGAGGTTGGGGCCAGATGTTGGTGGTTTGTTCGTCCATGACTACGCCATGGCAGGCTTTGGCTAGTTTCCGGGCGAAACGCATACCGTGCGGGATCTCAGCCTCCTGGCTGCCTTCGAACAGGACCTGGAACATTGTCGTGGCCTCAGGTAGGACCGCGGTGATCTCCTCCGGGAGGTCTTCGGCCTCGACGGAGAACGGTCCATCAATGGTGAAGCTGTAGCCGCGCTTTACTCCGCGAAGGACGAGGACGCCTTGGTCGTTGGAGTTCTCAGGATCGGCGTGCAATCCGCGGGTGTTTCCTACCAGCAGCAACACCTGATCGATGGTGGGGTCTCCCGGGCAGTAAACCGTCAGGTCATAAGACATGCCCAAAGGCTAAAGGGGTTTGTGCTTTCGTCAAACAAACGAGACGGCGAGTCCAGTAACGGCACGGATCAATAGGTCTGTTCTGCGGAAACAAGACAGGCTGCTGAACACGTTGCGAATCGAGGGGATGATTCAGCTCGACACGCAAGGTTCCAGGTCGCCATAGGCATCACTCTAGCCCGGTGCTGATCCGGTACTCGGCCCGGAGGGCCGCTGCTGGGCTACGGTAGTCAAGACTCTTCCGTGGCCTTGCGTTGAGCTCGTCGCAGACTTGCTTGACGTGCTCGTCTGCGTGCACCGAGAGATCCGTGCCCTTCGGGAAGTACTGGCGAACTAGGCCGTTGAAGTTCTCGTTAGCTCCGCGTTGCCAGGGGCTGGATCGTTCAGCGAAGTAGATCCGCAGTCCGGTAGCGGCCGCCAATTCCTGATGACGGGCCATCTCCACGCCTTGGTCCCAAGTCAATGTCTGCTTCAGGTGAGCCGGCAAGGCTGCGAAGGCAGCGATGATTGCCTGGTTAGTCTGCGCAGCGGTGTGCCCGTGCGGAAGGTTGATGATGATTCCGTAATGGGTCTTGCGTTCCCGCAGGGTCACCATGGCCGACGCGGAACCAACGCCCACGATGAGATCACCTTCCCAATGACCGGCCTCTCTTTTGGTCTGAACGCCGGCAGGTCTTTCATTGATCATGGTCATGTTTTGCACGACCGATCCGTGTCCCGATCCAGTCCGCCACCGGTGCTTGCGGATCTTTCGCCCTGTGCGAAGCCGTGGCCTGCCGTCCGTTCTTAATCCGCCATGGTCGCCGAAAAATAGGGCCTGGTAGATCGTCTCCGGACAGAGCCGCAGCCCCGGTTCGGCGGGAAACTCCAAGGCTAACCACCCGCAGATCTGCTCCGGCGACCAGTGACTGGTTAGCTTTGTCTGCACCAATGAGTGCAGGCGTGGATTAGTCTGCAATTTCCGCTCCCGCGGCCGACGTCGCTGGCTGCGCGCATCGTGATCGGCTGTATGCGGCAAGTATCGCCCCCCGGGAGTCACGGTGCCGGTCAAGCTCCCGCTTGATGGTCGAGGCATGCCTCCCCAGCTCCCTGCCAATTTGCCGTAGGGAACAGCCCATGCGGAGCAGGTCCGCCATATGCAGCCTTTCCCGCAGGCACAAGTACCTGCCCGACGGAGGTTTGAGGCTGGCCCGTGGCTGTTGCGCCCTCTGGTTCCGAAGCCTTGTCCCGATAACCCTGCTCACGCCCAACATCCTGCAGGCGGCAGCATTGGAAGCACCGGAGCCCACCAGTTCCCAATATCGTGTCTCCCGTAGCAAGCGTCGCTTTTGTGCTGGAGACAAGGGAACTGCCGAGCGCTCTGCAACGATCCGCGCAGTGCGGATCGCGTCCCACTCGGCCTTCTGCATGCGTGCTTTCTCGGCTTCCAACTCCTTCCGACGCTGGGTCTCCCACCTGACGGAGGTCCCCGGCGAGAGCCATAAGCCCTTTACAACCTCCGCCAAGGGAAGCTGGCTTCGCAAAACAACGAAACGACGGTAGACCCACCGGTAACCGGTCGTATGCTTTACGCCTGCTGATGCGGCAGCAGCCAATACGCTCAAGCCGCTGGAATAGGAGGACCAGAAGGTTTCCTCAACGGCTGGGTCGACTTGGAAGTGATGGCGAACAGTACCTCTCAGGAAGCGTTCGTTCCATTTCTCGGCATTGCGCGAGGTGAAGCCAAGTTCCACTTGGGCCGCCGCATGATCGAGGCCCTCATTTCGGAACCGGAGGTACTCATCACGCAACCACCGGTAACCGGTCTCCTTACCTATCCCGGCCACCCGTACTGACTCTCTGAAACTCCTGCCTTCCTTGATGAGGACAAGAAACCTGCCACCCGTAGGCGAATCGAACCGTTGATGCATCGAAGGAACTCCCGTATTGGGTGTTGCTTCGACCAACAGAATCCGGGGGAGGCTTACTGCAACCTAGTTCCTTACGTTGGAAACGGTGTCGGACGGCCGGGCAGACTGGGCGCGCAACCCTGGCGTAGTGAAGTCAGCCGCCACAGGTACCTCCGAGCATTTCCGGAGCAAACGACCTCCAGCGACCTGTCGGCACCTAGTCCTTCAGCGGCCTCCGGGCCAACCACGCTGCAACGATCGCACCGGAGATGTTGTGCCACAGCGAGAACACGGCGGAAGGCAACGCGGCCAATGCACCGAAGTGCGCGGTCGCCAGGGTCGCCGCGAGTCCTGAGTTCTGCATCCCGACCTCGAACGCCAGAGCACGGCGGGCCTTGTCATCCAAACGTCCCAGCTTGCCGGCCAGGTAGCCCAATCCAAGGCCGAAGCCGTTGTGAAGCACAACAGCCAGGAACACGATGCCGCCAGCAGCGACGATCTTGCTGGCGCTGCCAGCCACAACGATGGCCACGATCAAGGAGATGACGACGGCTGAAGCCCAAGGGAGTGCCGGAAGCACCTTCGCCACGAGCTTCGAAAGGAACAACCTCGCAAGGAGGCCCGCGATGACGGGCAGCAGCACTGTCTTGACGATGTCCAAGACCATGGCCCCGGCGTCGATATTCAGGAACGAGCCCGCCAGGAAGAGCGTCAGTGCGGGCGTCACCAGCGGCGCTATCAGCGTGGAGACGGAAGCGACGGCGACGGACAGGGCCACATCGCCCTTGGCCAGGAACGCCATCACGTTGGAGGCCGTGCCGGAAGGGGCGCAACCAACCAGGATCAGGCCCACGGCAAGCTCCGGCGGCAATTGCAGCAACACGGCGATCAGCCATCCGGCGCCGGGCATGATGACATAGTGCGCCACGATGCCCAGAGCTACGGCCCATGGACGCCGGGCCACGGAGGCGAAATCCGGAGGGGTCAGGGTGAGACCCATGCAGAACATGATGATGCCCAGCAGGTAAGGAACCGCAACACCCATCGGCTTGAACAGATCCGGGATGAGGAACCCCAGGACGCCGGCCTGAACCACCAGAAGCGGGAAGACCGTGACGGCAATCCTCGCGATCTTTGCTTCAGCGGCGAGGGCAGGGTTTGCCGGGGACTCAGTTTCGGACGGGGAATTGGTTGCCTCAAGCATTCATCAATGCTCACACCAGCACTGCGCCTGGAACGACTTCGTTACATCCCACTGAACGTATATGTCAGACATTCGGCGTCCCCATCAGGAGTTGAGCTTTCCCGCCAGCCGCTCCCGCATGCGGACGCTGGCCTCATTCAAGCCGATGAACTCCACTTCGCGACCGTGGTTCCTGTACTTTTCGGTCACCGAATCCAGCACGGAAACCGAGGAAGCGTCCCAAATATGCGAGCCGTGAAGATCGATGATCACACGATCTATGCCTTCTGAGGAATCTTTCGCATAGTCGAACTGGGTGTACAGGTCGTTGGAGGAGGCGAAGAAGAGTTCACCATCCACCGTGTATGTCGCCACCGTTTCGCCGTTGAGTTCCAGTTCAGTCCGCTCAACAGTGACAAAGTGCGCCACCCGACGGGCGAACAGCACGCTCGCGGCCAAAACCCCGACGCCGACCCCCACCGCAAGGTTGTGCGTCGCCACCACAGCGGCAACAGTCAGGATCATGACGGCGGTCTCGGACTTGGGCAGCCGCCTCAGGGTTGAGGGCCGGACGGAATGCCAGTCGAACGTGATCAGTGAAACGAAGATCATCACGGCCACCAGAGCGGCCATAGGGATCATTCCAACAACATCGCCCAGTACCACCACCAGAATCAGCAGGAACACACCGGCCAGGAACGTTGAGAGCCGGCTTCGGGCGCCGGAACCCTTCACATTGATCATCGTCTGCCCAATCACCGCGCACCCACCCAGGCCGCCCAGGAATCCGGTGACGATGTTGGCGGCGCCCTGGCCCCAAGAAACGCGCGTCTTGTTGGACCGCGTGTCCGTGATGTCATCCACCAGCTTGGCGGTCATGAGCGACTCCAAGAGCCCCACCAGTGCCATCGACAACGCAAAGGGCGCAATGATCTGGAAGGTCTCGAGGTTCAGGGGGACGTCGGGGAAGAAGAAGCCAGGCAGGCTGTCCGGAAGCTCGCCCTTGTCGCTGACGGTGGGTACATCGATGCCACCCAGCGCGGTGACCAGCGTGAGGAGCACGATGGCCACCAAGGGGGCCGGGACAGCCCTGGTCACCCGCGGCAGCAGGAACACGATCGCCAAGCCCACGGCAACAATCGGGTAGACCATCCACGGCACGTTGAAGAGCTCGGGCATCTGGGACATGAACACCAGAATGGCCAGCGCATTCACGAAACCGATCATCACAGACCGCGGGATGAAGCGCATCAACCGGGTAACCCCAAGGACCGCGAGGATGATCTGGAAAATGCCCGCCAGGATGATCGTCGCGATCAGGTAGTCGAGCCCGTGCTCCTTCATCACCGGTGCGATCACCAGGGCCACGGCACCGGTTGCTGCCGAAATCATGGCTGGACGTCCGCCCACAAGAGCGGTCACCACTCCCATGGTGAAGGACGCGAACAATCCGATCCGCGGATCCACACCCGCAATCACGGAGAAGGCGATGGCCTCTGGAATCAAGGCAAGTGCCACCACCAACCCCGCGAGGGATTCAGTCAACAGGCGGCGGGGCGAACGGAAGGTCGCCCGCAGTGACCTGAGTTGCTCAGGGGTCATGGATGGCGCGGGTGTCATGGGTCCTTACAGTGCAGTCTGGCGGTAACGCTCAATCTGCTTAAGGCGCCGCTGGAGGCTGTCGCGCCGCGGGTGCGGAACGACGTCGGGCGCCTCAGCGGTGAGATCAATGTGTTCGGTTCCGTACTGCCACAGCAGGAGGTCGTCCAGGAGGCGGTCGGGACCGGGGGAGTAGCGGTGGTCGAGGGCTTTGCGGACCTCGGTGATCCGGTTGGCGCTGAGAAGCCCGGCCAGTTCCACGGTCTTGGTCAGTCCGTGGGCGGCAAGGAGTTCGGCGGCCCATCCCCAGTCGTCATCAACTTTACGGTCAACGTGCGGCAGGAGCGTACGCCAGACGTCACGGACCCGGTTGGGCGTCAACGGTGATGCGCCTTCACCTTCGAGGTCCCAGTAGCCGCGGACTTCTTCGTACCGTTCGTGGAGATCAGCAAAGGCGCCTTCCACGGTCTCCAACATGGCCGCCGTGGCCGTGAATTGGCGGTCGAAATGCGGCGTCCAGGCACGCGGATCTTCGGCCTTGAAGCGGATGTCATGCTCGATCTCGCTCCAGGCATGGGCGAAGACCGTGCGGATCTGGCACTCAAAAAAGTAGCTGCCGTTGGCCGGCATGTCCGGATTGAAGACGTGCTGGTACTCCTTGACGGTTTCATTCTGGATAGTGCGCAGGATGAGGTGCCGGCTGGAATAGCCGTAAGTCCCGGACTCGATGGAACCGATGTCCTTCTCGCGGTCTCCACGGCAATCGAACAGCTGGCGCTGGCGTTTGATGATGTTGGCCACCGCTGCGTTTTCCGCCGGCAGTTTGGTGATGACGCGGATTCCCACCATGTCGTTCAGGGTGCGGAAGGGATCCGGGAACTTGAGCACGCGGGGCCCGCCCGGCTCAATGGGGTCATCCGTACGGGAAATTTTTTCGCGGAAGGACTCAACGGTCTTGGTTCGGCCGGTGACAAACAAAGGCGTGACCTCGGCGTCGTTCAACATGTCCCGAAGCGTCAGCAGGACGTCGCGCGTTACCCGCTTCAACGCGGGGCGGACGCGCTCATAGAGGGCCACATTCGCATCCACTGCATCCCGCTGAGCCTGGTCCAGACTGTCCCAATTGCTTGCCATGCCCCCAGCTTACGGTGCGGGTGCGACACTGAACCGGGCCAATCGCCGTCGGGGCGCCTCTAGCCAAACCCCGGAACCCTCGCGATAGGCTCAGTACAAAGGAGGGCGCAATGTTGCGGCACAAGTACAGCTACGGCGAACACCCCAGTCAGTGGGGCGAACTCTTCATACCTGAACCGAACAACGGAAACCATCGCGGCGCATCGGCTGTGGCCGGTGGAGTCGCGGTCGTGATCCATGGCGGCTACTGGCGCTCGCAGTACGGCGCTGAGCTCGGCGAGCCCCTGGCGCGGGACCTCGCTGCCCACGGAATCACCGCCTGGAACCTTGAATACCGGAGGGCCGGGAACGGCGGCGGATGGCCGCACACCTTCGAGGACATCCTGGCCGGCATCGACCACCTCTCTGAAATCGCTGGCAACCACGATCTCAAACTCGACAAAGTCGTAGCGCTGGGCCACTCGGCCGGTGGACACTTGGCCGTCTGGGCGGCCGGCCGGCAGCGGCTTTCGGCCATTGGAACGCCCGACGCCGACCGCCAACTCGTGCGGTCGCCCGAGGACAACGCAGTGCACCTGACAGGGGTGGTGAGCCAGTCGGGGCTCCTCAACCTTGCGGCCGCGGAGAAACTGAACCTGAGCAACGGCGCGGTGTGCAACCTCATGGGAGGGGATTCCGCTAGATTCCCCAAGCGGCATAAATATGCCGACCCGATGAGCCTGCTGCCGATCGACGTCCCCGTATATGCCGTGCACGCCACAGAAGACGAGGACGTTCCCGCGAGCCAGTCCGAGGCCTTCGTCGCGGCGGCTACGGCGGCGGGAAGTTCGGCCCAGTTGCTGCGGGTCCCGGGCGATCACTTCGACCTCATCGACCCCAAGGCCGTCGCATACAAGAAGTGCCGGGAACTGGTGCAGCGGCTGCTCTCGTAATTGTTGTGCTGCGGCCGTTGTCCTCTGGCAGAGTTGTCCCATGCTGACAGTCATTGGCGAGGCCCTGGTAGACGTTGTTCAACGCTCCTCTGGAATTGAAGCGCACGTTGGCGGCAGCCCGCTCAACGTTGCCGTCGGTTTGGCCAGGCTGGACCACCCGGTTCAGTTCATCGGCCGCTTCGGCAAGGACGCTTACGGCGATTCCGTGGCGGCACATCTGCGGTCCAGCTCCGTAATGGTTCCGCTGCCGCCCGACGACAAACCAACCAGCGTGGCAACCGCACAGATAGACGACGACGGCGCCGCCACCTACGCGTTCGACCTCACCTGGGAACTGCCCGGACTCGCCGGCCGGCTGCCCCTCATGCTGCAGGCTGCCACCTTGCTGCACACCGGCTCCATTGCCACCTTCCTGGAGCCGGGCGCTGCGGAGGTTCTTGCCGCCGTCGAGCATGCCCACCCGAACAGCACCATCAGCTTTGACCCCAACTGCCGTCCGAGCATCATCACGGACGTTGAGTACGCGCGGACGCAGGCCGAGCGCTTCGTGGCGATGTCCGACGTCGTAAAGGCCTCCGACGAGGATCTTGAATGGCTGTACCCGGGCGTTGATCCGACCGAATCCGCCCGTCGCTGGTTGTCGCTGGGCGGCGAAGGAGGACCCGCCTTGGTGGTGGTCACGCGTGGTTCGCTCGGCCCGTGGGGCATTACCCGTGCAGGGGAGACCCAGGTGCAGGCTCCTTCAGTGGACGTCGTGGACACCGTGGGCGCGGGGGATTCGTTCATGGCCGGGCTGTTGTCCGCGATTGTGGATCACGGGCTGGACGGCGCACAGAACCGCGAGGAACTGCGCGCCATGCCCGCTGAAACGCTCGCGGCGATCATGGACCACGCCACCCGTGCCGCCGCCATCACCGTCTCACGCGCCGGAGCCAACCCGCCCACGCGGTCGGAGTTGAACCACGGGCCGGCCTAGCCTGCTCCGTGCCCCGGAGCTACTTCTTCGCCGGCCTTGACCGGTCCCGGCGGAGTGCCGTCGCCGAAGGGCCGCCCACCCAGGGATTCGCGTCCGTGAGGCGTCAGCCAGCCCGAAAGATCCGGGCCTGCGGGCACGATCTGCGTGGGATTGATGTCCTCGTGCACGATGTAGTAGTGCTGTTTAATCTGCACGAAGTCGATGGTGTCTCCAAAGCCGGGCGTCTGGAACAGGTCCCGGGCATAGCCCCACAACGCGGGCATTTCGCTGAGTTTGTTGCGGTTGCACTTGAAGTGCCCGTGATAAACGGCGTCGAAGCGGGCCAAGGTGGTGAAAAGCCGGACGTCGGCTTCGGTGATGGAGTCGCCCACCAGGTAGCGCTGCGTTGAAAGCCGTTCCTCAAGCCAGTCCAAAGCGTTCCAAAGCCGGGTGTAGGCGGCGTCGTAGGCTTCCTGTGATCCTGCGAATCCGCACCTGTACACGCCGTTGTTAACTTCGGTAAAGACGCGCTTGTTGACCTGGTCGATCTCCTCGCGAAGGTGTTCCGGATACAGGTCCGGCGCTCCGGGGCGGTGGAACTCTGTCCATTCCGTGGAGAAGTCGAGCGTGATCTGCGGGAAGTTGTTGGTGACTACTTCTCCGCTGGGGATATCGACGATGGCCGGGACAGTAATGCCGCGCGGATAGTCGGGGAAGCGGCGGAAGAACGCTTCCTGGAGACGCTCGATTCCCAGGACAGGGTCCTTGCCGTCGGGATCAAGGTCAAAGGTCCAGGAGCGGGCGTCGTGGGTGGGCCCGGGCTGACCCAGGCTGATGACGTCTTCCAATCCCAGGAGCCGCCGAACGATCACTGTGCGGTTGGCCCACGGGCAGGCGCGGGCGGCGATCAACCGGTACCGTCCGGGCTCCACGGGCCAGCCGGGTTCCCCGTTTGGCCCGGTGGCACCGTCGCGGGTGATCCGGTCTTCGATGTAGTTGGTGTCCCGGTTGAACTCGCCACCTGTGACGTAGGCACCCCGGGTGCTGTGTTCTTCGACTGTGCTGGTCTTCTCACTCATCAACCCAGCCTATGCTCTTGTTGCAGCCGCAGGGGAGATTGGCCAAGCCCCCGCCCGCTCCCGCCAACGTAGACTGGCATGATGCGGCTCGTAGCAAGCGATATTGACGGCACCATCCTCGGTCACGACGGAAAAATCAGTGACCGGACCATCAAGGCGTTCCAGGCGTGCCGCGAAGCAGGGGTGGAACTCGTCTTCGTCACGGGCCGTCCCCCGCGCTGGCTCTACCCCCTCCAGGAGCAACTGGGACACAGCGGGATCGTGATCTGTTCCAACGGAGCTGTGGTGTGGGATCTCGAAACTGAGAAGGCCCTCTCCTCCTGCGTTCTCGATGCGGAGTCCGTCTTTGAAGCCCGCCGGATCATCAAGTCCATCAGGCCTGATGCGTTGTTCGCTGTCGAAACCCTGACCGGTTTCCAGCTGGAGCCTGGGTTTATCGAGAACGAAACCAGCGAATTGCTCGCCGAATTCACCCCGAAACCGTTGGCCGAGACGCTTACAGCGGATGACGCCGTCGTGAAGTTCCTGGCCATTACCCGCAAAGGTACGCCGGATGAGTTCCTTGCCGAGGTGCAGCCAGCGGTGGCCCACCTGGTATCCACAACGCACTCAGCTCCGAAGACCGCCATGTTGGAGATGTCCGTGCCGGGGATCAACAAGGCTGTCACGCTCGCCAAGTACGCCGAGTCGCTGGGAATCGACGCGGCGGATGTGGTTGCTTTCGGGGACATGCCCAATGACATCGAGATGCTCCGCTGGGCCGGCCACGGTTACGCCATGGCGAGCGGACACCCGGAAGCGATCCTCGCCGCCGGGCAGCAGGCTCCGCACTTCGACGACGACGGCGTGGCCCAGGTTCTCGAAGCGAAACTCACCGAACAGCGGGTCTAGTCGGCGCCGAACCGGGGAATCCAGCAGCGGACCCTTTGGCAGTAGCGTTCGAACTCGGCCCCGAATCGAAGCCTGAGGTCGTCCTCCTCCAACGGCCTGACCGCGTAATTCCACACGAGTGAGCCGGCCACCGCATAGGCCACCACCAGCCACGAACCCAGCATCAGGCCGACGGCGGCGCCCTGCAGGATGCCGGCCAGGGCCATGGGATTCCGGACCCAGCGGTAGGGGCCGGCAATCACCAGAGTGTTGGCCATCGCCGCCGGCAGGGGAGTCCCGTTTCCTTTGGTGGACATGGCAATGGCCGAGTAAATGCCCAGGGCGCTGGCGAGCAGCAGCAGAACGACCCCGGAAACAAGCGCAGGCAGCGGGAACGGAATGGCCAGGGCCCAGCGGCGTTCCAAGGCGAAAAGGACCAGCGGGATCACACCAAGGAACAGGCCCCAAAAAACGACCAGTTGCAGGAATGTTGTTACTACGTGCCCTGACGTGGGTCGCTGGGCTGCAGGCTGGAAGGCGAACGGGCCGCGGAGTACCCATTCCGTAGGTATCCGGCCCAGGAGAACCAAGCAAAGAGCGGCCACCGAGCACGCGGATGCCGCCACCATCGCCAGGACTCCCCAGCCTGCCTGTGTGGTGATGGTCGCGAAGACAGCCAAGGCCAGGGTGACCAGCCCGGTCCACGCCGTAGCCACGATAGCGGCGCCACGGAAGCCGAAGGCAGCCAGGGCCGAAGCCGCGACAAACAAGGGCACATCAAAGAAGGCCACCGTAACTGGGTCCAACTGCCCCAGAGTGGCTTCGCGTACAGGCGGCAGGAGGAAAACCCCAAGCCACCAAGCAGCACCCGCCATGGCCTGCGCGGCAAAATAGGCCCTCCCCCAAAGAGCGGCTTTCATGGGTGGCGGACACCCTCTCCGGCCAGGATCGCCCGGTACCCTTCCCGGAACGACGGATAGGCAAAGGTGAAACCGGTGGACCTCAGCCGGCTGTTCGAACAGCGTTTGTCGCCTGCACCGCCGTCGGACGCCCGCCCGACGGGAGGCGCCGGCAGCTGCAGCTCGGCCGCGAGGAAGCGCAGGACGTCGCCGTACTCGGCCGGATCGTCATCGACGCCCAGGTACACGGCCTCGGGCTCTTGCTCCATGAGCGCGAGGTGGACGATCATGGCTGCGGCGTCGTCACGGTGGATGCGGTTGGTGTGTTTGGGCTGCGCAGGAATAGTGGCCTTGCCGCTGCGCACTTGGTCGATCAGGCGGGTGCGGCCGGGGCCGTAGATGCCGCCCAGGCGCACGGAAATGGCGCGGGTGCCGGCACTCCTGGCGAACAACAAATCCTCGGCCTCCAGCAGGATCCTTCCGCTGAACCGCGTGGGTTCTGCCGGCGTCGACTCGTCCACAACAGCCCCGCCAGAGTCCCTATATACGGCGGTAGAGGACACGAACAGGATGCGCCGCGCCTGGATTGACTGACGGTCCAAGGCGTCCAGCACCTTCTTCACCCCGTTCAGGTAGGCCGCACGGTACGCCTCTTCCGTCGAGGCATCAGCGGCAACTGCAATCACCACGATGTCCACGTCGGCAGGCAATTCCGGGACATGCACGGAGAGGTCCGCACGGACGCCCAGGATCTCGGGTGGGAGCTTTTCGGGGGAGCGGCGCAACCCCACCACATCGTGCCCGGCAGCCGCAAAACGCAGCCCAACTTCGGTTCCGAGGTCGCCGCAGCCGGCAATCAACACAGTCATGCCCCTAGTTTGTCAGCACCACGTGTCACCGAGTTCCCAGCCTCCATACAACCGGCGTTCAACTTGCGGCCGTAGGCTTCCAGCCAAGGCCCGTTTGCATGGCCGATCTGTTCGACTGAATATGCAGGGGGAATCATGGCTAAGCGTCGGATCAACGACTTCACTACAGCGCCCTTGCGGCGCGTGGAACCCGATCACCACTGGCGCTCGCTGCGCCAAGGAGACCGCGTCAACGTCACGCTGACGCCGGGCTTCGAATCGGCCGGCGTGGTGGACGCCGTCACCGGCGATGCCACTGCAGTCTGGGTGGAGCTCGACGGCGGCCGCGGCCGGACGCTGGTCCACGTCAGCGACGGTGTGGCGATCGTTCCGCAGACGACGGCGGCAGCCCGGCAGGAGCTCTAGCCGCACCTTTGCGATGGGCTACGCTACGGGAGTGACGCTGCCCTATTTCCTCCGCAAAGACGGTTCGGTGGGCCCTTTGGCCTTCGCTCATCGCGGTTTTTCGCGCGAGGGACTGGAGAACTCCATGGCTGCGTTCACTGCTGCCGTGGAATTGGGAACCGTGCACCTGGAAACTGATGTGCACACAACGTCCGATGGTGTTCTGCTGGTCTTCCATGATTCATCGTTGGACCGGGTGACGGACTCGGCTGGGAGGATTTCCGAGCTTAGTGCCGCAGAGGTGGCCCAGGCCAGGATCGGCGGGGCGGAACCCGTGCCCACGTTTGATGAGCTGGTGACGGCATTTCCGGAAGCCCGGCTGAATCTCGACGTCAAGGACTGGAACTCGGTGGGCCCGCTGGCCGCTGCCATCGAAAAACATGGAATCCATGACCGTGTCCTGGTCACCAGCTTCTCGGACAGGCGTCGCCGGGCTGTCCTGTCCAAGCTCTCCAGCCGCGTCGCGTCTTCAGCCGGCAGCTCATTGACTGCCCTGTTCGTCCTCCTGGGCCCCGCGCTGCCGGTGCGGTTGGCACGCAAGCTGCTTGCCGGCGTCGACGTTTTCCAAGTCCCTGTCCGCTACGGCCGTTTGCCGGTGGTGACTGCCGGGTTCATCCGGCGTGCACATCGGCTTGGGAGGCAGGTGCACGTGTGGACCATCAACGAGCCGACGGAGATGGAACGGCTTCTGGACCTGGGCGTGGACGGTATCGTCTCGGACCGGCTGGATCTGCTCAAAGAAGTGCTGGTTCGTCGAGGCGAGTGGGTCTGACCTCCCCCGACTTGGCACTTAATGACAGTCCCAGGCTCAGGCATTGTCATTAAATGCCACCTCGGCAGGGCTTAAATAATCAGTACCCTTTCTATTTCCCCCTCATCCGGGCTAGGGTCGAAAGTGTCCGGATAATTCTTCGCCGGCAGCAGCGTCCGTACCTGCCTCCGACGATCGGGAGAAGGAAGGAACACGCCATGGCTTCGGAATCACACACCACCACGGATCACGACGAGATCCGTAAATGGGTTGAAAGCAATGACGGTAAACCGGCCAGCGTCAAGAAAACAGGGGACAAGGATGACGTGGGTATTCTGCGCATCGACTTCCCCGGCGGCGCAGGCGAGGACAGCCTGGAGCACATCAGCTGGGACGAATGGTTCGCGAAGTTCGATCAGAACAAGCTCGCATTCCTCTACCAGGCAAAGAAGGCCAGCGGCGAGGACAGCACCTTTTTCAAGCTCGTCAACCGCTGACCACGAATTGATGCAGAGGCACATCGGAGTGAAAAGGAGGAGCATCGTGGCTGAACGAGGAAACACCAAGCACGGCTCGGAATTGGACGAGCAGATGAAGCACGAGACCGAAGGAATCGTGCGGGGAACCAAGCCCGCGCACGTCGAGGAAGGCCGTGAGACCGAACCCTTCCCGGATGAGACGGACCCCCAGGAAGTCCAGGACGCGCTGAACCCTGGAACCGGCAAGGGCGAAGCCGGGGGTGGGCTGGATGACTGACAACTTATCCAAGTACTCCGGCCTCTATCGGGAGCCCGGACCTTGGTGCGTTGCCTACGTCGACGCGAGCACAGGCACCGTGGATGGCCTGGAAAATGCGGACGTGCAGCCGGACAACGTCCGGAACACTCTTGAAGGCTTGGGCGCCTCGAAGGAGGATCTCAACGCCATGGAGGGAGCCATCCAACCTGCCAAGGGGGAGCCGTCGCCCGTCAGCCGTTTTGTTCTGGTGCGCGAGGGCGAAGTGGTGATCAATGAGGTCCTTCCAGGCGCACTGGTCGTCCCTGAACGGGTTTCCAAAGACGACGTCCCGGACCTCCTGCCCTTGCTGAAGCACCACCCCGACGGTTTTGCATACGTTGTTGTGGAGGCCAGCCGTGACGAGGGTGAGATCCGCCTCTACAAGGCCGGAGCTCCCGATGTCGAGGCGAGCCAGCACGTCCAAGGCGACGACGACTCCATCAAGAAGGTGCCCGTGGGCGGCTGGTCACAAGGCCGCTATCAGCGCCACACGGAAGAAGTCTGGCGGCGCAATGCCGATCAAGTGGCTGAGGAAGTCGACAAGTTGGTTAGGGAACGCCAAGCCAAGTTGGTGATCCTCTCCGGTGACATTCGAGCCCGCCAGTTGGTGGCAGATCAGCTCGCGGAGGCCTCAAGAGCCGTTCTTTCGACCATTGAGTCGCACACCCTCGCCGCAGGATCGGACCGTGAAAAGTTCGATGCCGAGGTCAACTCCCTGGTTGCCCGGCAGTGGGCAGAGGAGCAACGGCAACTCATGGACCGGCTGGCCGAGCAGGAGGGCCAGGCCAACCCGCAGTCGGCCACCGGTCTGGGCTCTGTGGTTCACGCGCTGCAGCAGGCCCAGGTTGACGATTTGATTCTCGACGACAGTGCGCTCGCCGATCACACCCTGCTGGCCCTAAGTGCCGAGCCGTGGGTGGCAACATCCGAGGCCGAGTCGTTGGCGGCGGACGTTGTGGGCAAGGTGTCCGCTCCGGCAGCGCTGTTACGCGCTGCCGCCCTGACCGATGCCCGAGTTCAGCTGGTTCCCTCAGGCGCACTGCCGGATGGCGTCAACGTGGCAGCCTTGCTGCGCTGGCCCACCGGTCCGGAAGTGCCTGCGGGAACCTAGCGGCAACCAAGGCGGGATGCCCGACGGCGGCGCGTACCGCCGTCGGGCATCTGCGCGTAAGCGGCCGGCAGCTTAGCCGCGTTCGATGGCGGCCTGGCGTTCCTGGACGGCACGGATCCTTTCGAGGTCGAACTTGTCGCTGCGGTCGAAGTTGAAGATGCCGTTCTTCTCCTGGAACACGTCCGTCAGCTGCGTGTAGCAGTAGCCGAACATGTCCGGGTTATCCAGCAGGACGTTGCACAGGCCCTCGAACCGCTCGTAGAACTCTTCCTCACTGGCCACCCGCTGGCCGTAGCCCCAGGAGCTTTCGACGTCGGCGCCCGCGGCTTCCGCTGCCTGCTTGGCCTCGGCTTCGTTCCACCAGATCCCGCCGAATTCCGAGACGAAGAAGGGCTGGCCGTTGTAGGGGACGGAGTAGTCCGCGCCGTCGTGTGCGCGGTTAAGGAACGGTTTACCTTCGGCGAGGCCTTCCTGTTCCAGCCGGAACTTGTCAGGGTCCTGCTCGTAGGAGTGGGAATCGTAGATGTCCGTTTCCCTGACTCTGTGCGAGTAGCCCGAGGCGTCGATCACCGGCCGCGTTGGATCTGCCAGCTTGGTGGCAAGGAACATGGCCTGGGTGACATCGTCCAGGACCGTGATCCGGTCGTGGAGGTGCTGGTGGGTTTCATTGAGCGGGCACCAGCCGATGATGCTGGGGTGGTTGTAGTCGCGCTGGAGGACTTCCAGCCATTGGGCGACGAAGCTGGCGGTGGGCTTCTGGTTATGGCCGATCGTGCCGCCGCCGGAGACACCCCAGTCCCCGAACTCGCCCCATACGAGGTAGCCGAGGCGGTCCGCGTGGAACAGGAAGCGCTCCTCGAAGACCTTCTGGTGCAGCCGGGCGCCATTGAAGCCTGCGGCCATGGACAGCTCGATGTCCTTGACGAATGCGGCGTCGTCCGGGGAGGTCATCAGTGAATCAGGCCAGTAGCCCTGGTCGAGGACGAGCCGCTGGAAGACCGCCTTGCCGTTGATGCGGACAACTTTGCCGTCCAAAGCCACGGAGCGGATCGCGGTGTAGCTGGTGACCTTGTCCACGGTGTCACCGTCGGCGTCCTTGATGGCTACGTCGAGGTCATAAAGGAACGGGTCCTCGGGAGACCACGGCCGGAGCTGCTCCGCCGGTATTGCCAAACGGAGTGACGGGGCCAGGTCGAGGTCTGCACGCCCTAGGGCCTCGGCCACTGTGTCCGTTCCGGCGCGAAGGGTTGCGGCCACTGTGTGGCCTTGGTGGTTGCGGGACAGCGGAATCTCGATGGTCAGGCTGGAATCAGCCAGGTTGGGAGTCACGCGTAGGCGCTTGATGTGGACTTCGGGGACCGCTTCCAGCCACACTGTCTGCCAGATCCCGGTGGTACGCGTGTACTGGCAATGGGTGTTGTTGTACCAGGTGGCCTGCTTGCCACGGGCCTGCATGTCGTGCCGGGAGTCGCGGGCCCGCACCACAACGACTGCATCCGTTCCGGGTTCGGCGACGTCGCTGAGATCTGCGGTGAACGGCGTGAAGCCGCCCCGGTGCCGAGCGACTTCGACGCCGTTGACCCAGACCGTGGCGTCGTGGTCCACGGCTCCGAAATGCAGGAGGACTTTGAGGCCTGCCCACTCCTGGGGAATGGTAACCGTTCGGCGGTACCAAACGGCTTCCATGAAGTCCACGTTCTCCACGCCCGACAGGGCCGACTCCGGGGCGAACGGAACCAGGATTTCGCTGTTGAGTCCGCGATGGGTGAGTCCCCGCTCCAGACCTGAGTCTCCGGCGTCGATCTCGAAATCCCAGGTGCCGTTCAGGTTGAGCCAGGTGTCGCGGACAAGTTGCGGGCGGGGGTGTTCGGGCTTGGGGATCGATAAATCGGTCAAGGTGTCTCCTTCGGCACGGGAACGGTATGTTCTTTACAACGTTAGAATCTTTCGCTTCCCGATGCGATAGCTGGACGGAATTCACTCCGTCAAAGATGCATGACGTGAGAGGCTGGACCTACGCGTCCAGCATGCGAGCTGAGGAGATTCCCGTGACCGAGTACCGTTTGGCCATTCTTGACGATTACCAGCAGGTTTCCAGCGACTATGCGCCCTGGGAGTCACTGCTCGACGACGGCGTGAAGGTCACCGTCTTCAGCGCACCTTTCGTCTCGGAGGAGCAGGCTGTGGCCGCCTTGGCGCCGTTCGACATCATCGTCGCGATGCGCGAGCGAACCCGTTTTCCGCAAAGCGTCCTCGATGCGTTGCCGGACCTGAAGCTGCTGGTAACCACCGGCATGGCCAATGCGGCAATCGATCTTGAGGCGGCCACCGAGCGGGGAATCGTGGTGTGCGGGACAGGTGGATCGCCGGCCGCGGCGCCGGAACTGACTTGGGCCTTGCTGCTGGCTTTCGCGCGGAATCTGCCGGTGGAGGAGAACTCGCTGCGTGCCGGGGAGTGGCAGACGGGCGTCGGATTTGAGCTTGAGGGCAAGACGCTCGGAATCGTTGGCCTCGGCAAGATCGGCAAGCGCATCGCCGGCTACGCCGCAGCATTCGGCATGGACGTGCTGGCTTGGAGCCAAAACCTCACCGCCGACGTTGCCGAAGCTGCGGGTGCCCGGCTGGTCAGCAAAGAGGAACTGTTCAGCGAGTCGGACATCGTGACGCTTCATCTCCGGCTGTCCGAACGCACCGAGGGCATCGTGGGTCCGGAGGAGCTGAGGCTGCTCGGTCCGGACGGGCTGCTGGTCAACACTGCGCGTGGACCCTTGGTCGATGAGGCCGCCCTCATCCGCGCACTGGAGGAAGGCTGGATCCGTGGTGCCGCCCTGGATGTCTTCGAGGAAGAGCCCCTCCCTGCCGGGCATGCGCTGCTGCATTCTCCGCGGACTGTGCTCACGCCTCACGTGGGATACGTGACGCATGAGAGCTACCGGAAGTTCTACGGAGAGGCCTTCGGGGACGTGAAGGCGTGGCTTGCTGGAGAGCCGGTCCGCGTTCTTGGCGGGTAATACTCCCGCGGTTTTGCTCACGGGCAAGCGCTTTCCCGTCAAAACTGGCAAGATGGATCCATGCGTATCCTCATCGCCCCGGACAAGTTCAAGGGATCCCTGACCGCCGCCGAAGCCGCCTCAGCCATGGCCGAAGGCGCACTCCGCGTCTATCCGGATGCCGTGACCACGCAGTTCCCTGTTGCCGACGGCGGGGAAGGCACGTTGGATGCAGCAATTTCTGCGGGCTACGAGGAGCGGAACAACGCCGTTGTCGGGCCCATCCTGAAACCGGTGGGTGCGTCCTGGGGGATCCGTAAGGACTCTTTCGGCGGAGCGACGGCCGTCATCGAAACAGCCATGGCTTCCGGACTGGCTCACATGGAGCCAACTCCGGAGAACTCCCTGCGCGCGCACAGCTACGGTTGCGGTCAGCTCATCGCTGCGGCCCTGGAGGCCGGTGCCACCGAGATCGTGTTGGGAGTGGGCGGTTCCGCAATGTCCGACGGCGGCAGCGGGGCCTTGCGCGCACTGGGACTCAAACCCCTTGATTCGGCCGGAAACGTGGTGCCGCTCGGCGGAGGTTCCCTCGCTGACGTCGTGGCTTTGGACGTTTCCGAGCTCGATCCGCGGCTGTCGGCCGTGAAGTTCCGCATCGCCGTCGACGTTCAAAACCCGCTGTACGGCACTGACGGCGCGGCGCACGTTTTCGGTCCGCAGAAGGGCGCGGACGCTGACGCCGTCGAAATGCTCGACGCCGGTCTCCGCAACTGGGCATCGCTCCTTCGGGAAGCGAGTGGCCGCGATGTCAACGTTCCGGGCGCTGGAGCAGCGGGCGGGTTCCCGGCGTCGTTCCTTGCCTTCACTGACGCAGAGCTGGAAGGCGGCTTCGCGCTTGTGGCGGGACTGACAGGGCTCGCTTCCCATTTGGGCGAGGCAGATTTGGTGATCACTGGCGAGGGGTCGATGGATGAGCAATCGCTTACCGGCAAGGCGCCCATCGCATTGGCCGACGCCGCGAGCGTTCACGGCATCCCCGTGGTCGCGGTGGCCGGGCGCATCACCGTAACCCCGGAAGAGCTGGCGAAGCACGGGATCGTGGCCGCGGCGCAGTTGCTGGATGTCGCGCAGCGCAAGAATGGCGTCCCGGATGTGGCTGACGCCGTAGCCAACGCCGCCAAGTACCTGGCGTGGGCTACCAGCCAGGTACTTGAGGGCGCGTAACCACTCGCTGTTGGGCTATTGCCTGTAACCCTCGACTTCGCTGATGGGGCGGGCCTCGGCGTCATCAGGGTTTTCTCCGGCGTCCTTCTTGGCCCGCCGCTGGCGGAGCAGGTCCCAGCACTGGTCCAGCTGCGCTTCAAGGTGGGCCAAGCGCGCACGGTTGTCGCTGTTGTCTCCCATGCTTTCGTCATCGGAAGGCGCGTCACGGAGCCGGTGCTCCTCCTCCACGAGTGCCTGGATTCGTTCCAGAAGATCCTGCTCGTCCATGGTCTCTCTCCTTGGGTTGGGCATCGGGCGTTATATGAAACCTAGTCTTGCCGGTGGGGTGCGTCTACTGGCGCCTGACGGCATACTTGGGGCATGGAGTTCACAACCACCATCGTGGGCGATGGCAACAAGGCCGGCATCGAAGTTCCGTCCCACGTTGTGGACGCCCTCGGGGCGGGGAAAAAGCCGCCCGTTGTTGTGACGATCAACGATCGCAGCTATCGGAGCAGCATCGCGGTGATGGGCGGGAAGTACATGGTGGGTGTCAGCGCGGCGAACCGCGAGATCACTGGCGTTGCCGCTGGCGACACCGTGCAGGTGGGCCTCGAGGTTGATACCCAGCCGCGCGTCGTGGAGGTCCCTGCTGATCTTGCTGCGGCCCTGGACGCTGAGCCGGAAGCGAAAGCCTTCTACGGGACCCTCAATTACAGTGCCCAGCGGCGCTACGTGGAGCCGATTGGCGACGCCAAGACCGAGGAAACCCGCGCACGACGTATCGCGAAGGTAGTTTCTGACCTGAAGGCAGGGAAAAAGTAGCATTTCAGGCGGGGCCGTTCGCACGGGCAATGGCCACCGCTTCCTCGATGCCCCGGGTCCAGGGTTCGCCGTGGCCGGGAAGAACCAAGGTTGCTCCGGTTTGCGCGAGCTGCTTCAGCGACGCAAGGTTCAGTGCGCTGTCCGCCGTTGCTGCCCCTGCGACAATTCGCGGACCGGTTCGCTGCGTGTAAGGGTCCAGGGTGACGAGGGCGTCACCGCTGAAAAGAATGCCGCGCTCGCGGAGGAAGAGCCCGCAATGTCCGCTGGTGTGGCCGGGGGAGAAGACGATCTCGGGGCTGCCCGGCACAGGAAGGGCGCCGGTTCCGGGGAAGTGGCGGACTTCCTCGACGCCTTTGACCTTGAGGGCTCCTGCGCGCGTCATGCTGGCCAGAACCGGGAGTCCACTCGGATGGGTCAGGGCGAAGACGAATCGGGAGCGTTCGTGCCGGTAGCGGTAGGGATACCTGGCTATGTAGGAGTCTTCGGTGTGAATCCAGACGGGAATCCCGAGCTCCTGGTGCAGGCGCTTGGCGAGGCCCAGGTGGTCAAAATGGCCGTGCGTCAGTACCAAGGCCCTGATGTCCTCCAGGGAATGACCCAGGGCCTCAAGCGAATCTTTCAAGGGTCCCCACATCGCGGGCAGTCCGGAGTCAACCAGTGTCAATCCATCGCGGCCCTCCACTGCGTAGAAGTTCACGTAGGCATCGGAGAACCTGTAAACGCCGTCAGCCACCTCGGTCATTGCCATGGTTGTTTCCCGTCCTGTTTGGATCAGTTGAGGGACACTGCCACGACTACCATAAGCATGCTTAGTATTTTGCACAAGGAGTGGACGGCGGACGACCGGAACGTGGGTGAGGGGAAACGTTCCGAAGAAAATGACGTGGACCACGACACGTTCTGGGTGCTCACCCCACTACTAAGTAGTGACAGGTTGCCGAGCGCACTCCGGATGCAGAACAGCAGCCACGGCCTATGAGGTGTTGAGACCCCCTCCTCGGCCGGTCACGGCGCAACAAACCCGGGCCGGCGTTATTGGCCGCCTGGAGGTGCGCTCGTCCGCTTGCCCGAGCGGACAGTGTGGCCGGCCCGAAAGCAGACCCCCCCCTCGAGCCGGCCACACGCACTTCCGGAACACGTCGCGCAGCCGCTGGAGCCGGTAGAACTTAGGCGGGTCGGCCGGCTGGGCCAGCCACCCGGCGTCGTGCGTTTTCGCGGGAATCAATCATCTGCGCGCCGGTGAGTACAGCCGACAGTCCCCGCGCTTTGGTCAGCGGGACTGCCACAAATGTGGCCAGGAGCAGCAGGGCGGTAGACGGGCCGAGGGCCGTCGCCGGGAATAGTGCGGCGACGAACGACAACGCGACATAGAGTCCACCCGTGGCACTTGCCCGGAGCAACGGCCGACGGCGGGAAGCTGGCCATTGCGGTTGCAGCCACACCGCGCGCTGGCCGAGTGAGGCCCCCGAGCCGGCGAGGGCAGGCAGGTAGAAGACCAGGAGGCCGGGAATGAGGTGAATGAGGACCAGGGAGATGGGGTCGTTTGCTCCGGGGAGGTCGGCCCCGAGCGTTAGCAGCCCGATTCTGTAGGTGACAACCAGTGCGAGGCCGAGGAGTGTCATAGCCGCGTAGTCGATGATCATTCCCAGCCAGCGCCGCCAGACGGTGACGGGCCGGCTCTGGCCCCGGGCTGCCAGGAGCTCGCGGCGCTGGGGCATGAACCAAAGCACCAAGGGCGCGATAACGGCGCCGATCAGGGCACCAAGGGTGTTGGTAATGAAGTCGTCGACGTCGGCCTGGCGGTAGGCGCAGTCGTAGATGCCCCACAGGCCCGTGAATTGTGTGGCTTCAATGAGCGCCGACGCGAGTGCACCGGTGATGGTGGAGGCGGCGATGTTCCACGAGAAGTACCGCCGCGCTATGACGCCCCACGGGATGAACAGCACCACATTGAAGACAACCTGGAGCGTCGCACGGCTGGTCAGGGTCCCGGTGATTCCCAAGCCGGATGTTTCGCGCTGGATGTCGTCCACGAATTGGAACGGGACGGCTTGGAAGGCGCTGCCGCCGGGACCGCACTTCAAGAGGATGGGATCGGGCAGCGGCAGCAAGGTGTACGCGACCAGCGCGACGCCGTAAATGCTCAGTCCTGCGGCCCCCAGGAAGCGCCGCCACGTGAACCGGCCATACATTCTGTATTGGACTGCGACGATCGGCACCATGAAGACGCCAAAGAGCAGCACCCCTCCCAGCACACCCATGTATGCCGGCCACACCCATTCCCCCATGACTTCCTTTCACCCGGTGCCTTAATGGTTTCAGGGCTACGGGTGAAAATCCTCCGTCCGCGTGGTGATGTTGCTCGCGGCCGGCTCATGCCTGGGGTGGAAGGCGTGGCTGCTTAGTCCTTGCGGAGGCTGTAGGCGCTGACGACGTTGCCCTTGCTGGTGGAGTACTGGTCCTCCAGGACCAACCGGTTCAGGGGGTCTCCGTCCTCGAAGAGCCTCCGACCTGTCCCGGCGATCACGGGGTGGGTCATCAAGGTCAGCTCATCCAGAATGCCTGCGAACAGTAGTTGGCGTACCAGGGAGATGCTGCCGCATACGGCGATCTCGCCGCCGTCGCGGTTCTTGAGCTCGGTGACGAATTGCTCCACGTCGCCCTTGATCAGCTGCGAGTTCTGCCATTCCAGAGGCTCTGACAAGGTGCGGGAGGCGACGAACTTCTCGACAGGGTTGATGAAGGCGGCGAACTCATCGTCCTGGGTTGCGTTCGGCCAGTAGTTGGCCCACTCCTGGTAGCTGACCCGGCCCAGCACCACGGTATCCACGGTGTTGATCATCTTGTTCAGGCCCTTGCCCAGGTCCTCGTCGAAGCTGTCGAACTGGAACTTGAACGGGTCCTGGACCACGCCATCCACGGAGTGGAACAGGCCGGCGGTTACCTTGCGCATAGCTTCTCCTTCCAGGTCGCTCTCGGTTAGGCCGCAGCCGTTGCCAGGCGACGGCGGGACGGCAGTTCAGTGACGTTGCTCGATTCAGTGTTCAAGCGGACGGGAACTTCGAAGAGCTCCGCGTAGACCTGAAGCTCGCCGAGGGCGTCCGTGTCAACGGTGGCCTCGGAAAGGTCCATTTCGACGTTCAGGCCGCCGCCAAGGCTCTTGGTTCGCTGCACCACCGGGTAGAGGCCCTGCACGCTCGCGGTAGTGACGTGACCGGTTGCGGCTATCTGGATCTGTTCGCCATCAACGTCGACTCGAACAACTACGGAGAGCTTCTCGCTGGTCAATGTGCTGCCTTTCATCAGGTTGCTGCCACGCTGCAGCGCACCCCAGCGTATGTGCGATGTGTGACCTGCGCAACATTATGGCGGCGCGGCTGGCGTCGGCGGTGCAGTCACGTAGCAGCCATTTCTGGGAGAAAGCTGTATCCTCAGCGAGAGGCCTCTATCAGGCCATCCAAAGCCTGAATATTGGGGGAGAAGTGCGCTCACGTGCTGCCGCCGGCGTGCCGGAAAAAATACGTTACCTTGGTTCTTCGTCGAGGCTGGTGGCCTCGCTGCTGGCTCTGCTCCTTTTGATGGTTGCGCTGCCGGCCTCGCCTGCCAGTGCCGTGACGGTGGCGACCGAAGACCCTAAGCTCACAGCCGTGGAGTTGGTCTCTGCGCCGGCGCTTGCGCCTGGGCAAACCGTGAGGGTGCGATTTACGCTGAGTCAGCCTGCGCAACGCGTGGAGTTCGAGTACCGCGATGCGTCCTTGTCGGAGCCGCGTAGCCTGGTCTGGACGGGAGACCCCGGGCCCGGCGCGTTCACAGCTGAGGCCGCGGCGGTTATCGGCGCCGATGATTTCTACGACGGCGGTCAGAGGTTGACCTCCGTTCGTATTGTCTTTCAGAGGAGTGGGCAGGACTACCCGGCTCAAACTGCGGCCAGGAGGAGCAGCGCATCCGATTATCTGTTCCGAGACAACGCTGGAGATCCGCTCCTTCAACATGCTGACTTCACCGTTAGCAACCCTTCGAGAGTTTTGCGGACCCCTCAAGCCACGGTTTTGCCTAAATTCCAAGCCAGGCAAGAACTGTGGAACGGCTGGAACTACGGGCCGTGGGGGACGATCTCTCCCGGTACGTGGACTACGGGCGTTTCGAAGGTGTACGTGCAATGGGTTTCGGAGGGAGCGGCGAAGCTCTATCGCTACCAATACGGAACGGAACCTTTCGAGGGATCGATCTCATCCGCTGAGATGGGGAAGGAAGTGATCTTACGTGTCACGACAGTGACCCCGGGGTTTACATCGGTGACCGCGGAATCGGAGCCCTATCTCTTCGTCAATAGCGGCCCGATTACTATCACAGGGAAGCCCCGGATCAACTCCACATTGAAGGCAAGCTTTGACGTCTCGTCCATTAAGGGCATTCCGGTCGGCTCGACTCCCAAGGTGGAACTTTTTTGGCTAAGTAATTCCACGTCATATTCGCCCGCTCTGGGCGTTGCACCTGGCACGGACTACGTTGTCAAAGACGCCGACGGTGGAGCAACAGTGCGCGTAGCAGCCGTTGTTTCTCTTGAGGGCAAAGTTGTAGGCCGTACTGTCAGTGAATCGACTGCCTACCTAACCAACCCGACCCCGTCCCGGAATTATGTCAATCGGGAAGTCAGCGACTTTCTGATGGCCCGGACTACTGACGGCAGGCTCTGGATGTGGGGACGGCAATTCGGGGCGTTTCCCAGGGAGGTTGGCTCGGGTTGGAACGTCTTTGACAAGATCTTCTCGCCCGGGGACTTCAATGAGGATGGATACGCCGATGTGCTCGCCCGGAAGCCCTCGGGGGAGCTGTGGATGTACCCCGCTGATGGTCAACATTGGTGGAAACCCGCGTCCCGCGTGGGGGTCGGTTGGCAAGGAATGACCGAACTGATCGCCCCTGGTGACTTTGATGAAGACGGCCACGATGACGTGCTGGCAAGGGACCGCGAAGGAAGGTTGCTCCTCTATCCCGGCAACGGCAAAGGCGGCTGGCTGGCCCCACGACAAGTTGGTGCTGGCTGGAACATATTCAACAGGGTCTTTTCAACCGGCGACTTCGATGGTGACTCGCACGCAGACATCCTTGCCACCAACGCGGGTGGGCAGTTGTTTCTCTATTCCTCCAACGGCAAGGGTGGTTGGCTCGGCTCGAAGGTGATCGGCTCGGGTTGGCAGTCCTTCAAGGGCGTGTTCAGCGCAGGCGACCGGGATGGCGACGGCTGGACCGACATTTACGGTATTGACGGCGCGGGATACATGTACCTCTACCCGTTCAAGTCCGGAAGTTGGAAGCCCCGGACCTTGGTCGGCGCCGACTGGGACGTCTTCACCGCACTGTTCTAAGTCGCAGGTTGCTCTCTAGCGAAACGCAAGTGCCGCCGTCGTACTTCTTGTGAAAGTACGACGGCGGCACTCGCCGTTTGTTCCGGGGCTGAACGCTAGGCGGTCTGGCCTGCGTGCTGGCCCTCGGAGATTTCCTCGACCACCTTGGCGTTGAAAGCGGGGAGGTCGTCCGGGTTGCGGCTGGTGACCAGGCCCTGATCGACGACGACTTCCTCGTCCGTCCAGTTGGCGCCCGCGTTCTTCAGGTCCGTCTGGAGCGTGTGGTACGAGGTGACGTTGCGGCCCTTGATTACTCCGGCCTCGATGAGAATCCACGGCCCGTGGCAGATCGATGCCACTGGCTTGTGCTGCTCGAAGAAGGCGCGTGTGAAGTTCTGGGCGTCCTTGTCCACGCGGAGGTGATCCGCGTTGACGACGCCGCCGGGCAGGACAAGTGCGTCAAAGTCCGAGGCGTTGGCGTCTGCGACTGCGAGGTCGACGTCGAAGGTGTCACCCTTCTCCACGCCGTTGAAGCCCTGGAGCTTGCCCTTTTCGGGAGCGATCAGAGTGGGTTCGCCACCTGCTTCCTTCACGGCCTGCCATGGGCTGGTGAGCTCCACCTGCTCGACGCCGTCCGTCAACAGGAAGGCGACCTTCTTGCCGGCGATGTTGTGTTCTGACATTGTTCCTCCTCTTGTACGGCTGCTTTTTGGGCGTGTGCCGCTGCTGCGAGAGTTGTTTGTCTGACCCGTCCAAGCCTAGGGAAGGTTGAGTTAGTAAGCAAGCTGATTATTGAGGCGGGCTGTCTTCGGGAGCGTGATATGGGCTCACGTGCTTCAGTCACCCAAGAGTCTTGAAGCGATGACCATGCGATAAGTCGCTTGATGGTTCTGTTGGCTTCCTCGGCGACAGCATCACCTTTCCATTACCCGCGAGACCAACTTCCCGCTGGCGTCATACGTCTCATTCCAACCCCTGCGCGTGGTCGCGTGGAAACCCAGACCTTCCTCCCCAAAGGAGACCCAGTTGTCTTCCTGGTCACGGGGCCGCACCAGTGCCCCGCTAGGTAGCAGCACTGCAGTCATCCTCTGCTCAATGTCGCGGAGGACGACTGCACAGCGGTCGATTGCCGGCCACTCTGTGACAACACCGTCGTAATACACACATTCAAGGCCCGCCAGATAGCCGTCTCTGTCGAGTAGACACAGCACTGACGACGGAACACCGGCTGGTCGGCTGAGTTCCTCGAGCGCTGTTGGCAGCAGGCGATATGCCGGCGTGGCGGGCGCTTTCGACCGGTCCATATGAAACTTTATTGAGGGGCACCCACAAATGCAGTCCGGCTCGACTCCAAGTATGTGCCTGGCTTGCTTCCGGAAGGCATCGACGCCCTCGAACTCGACGGAGAGCAACAGTTCGAGTACTTGCCGCTCAGCGTCAGAGATGGTTCGCACCCCTACTTCTTCTTCCCGCCCCGCTTCGCCGCAGCATTCATCGCCGACTTCACCGCAGGCGGCAGCCCGGCCGTCTCGGTCTCCGGCTCAGCCACGGTCCCGCGCCAGCGGGCCAGCCCCTTCATGCCGTGGTAGATCACCAGGGCGGCAGCTGACCCCAGGGCGATACCCGTGAACTTCAGCTCGCCAATGGTCCACGTGTAGTCCGCGATGCCGATGATCAGGGCAACGGCAGCCGTGGTCAGGTTGATCGGGTTGGAGAAGTTCACCTTGTTCTGGACCCAGATCTTCACGCCGAGGACGCCGATCATGCCGTACAGCATCGTGGCGGCGCCACCCAGGACGCCGGGCGGGACGGTCGCGATCAGTTCGCCGAACTTCGGCGAGAAGCTCAGCAGGATGGCGAAGATGCCGGCCACCCAGTAGGCCGCCGTCGAATAGACCTTGGTGGCGGCCATGACACCGATGTTTTCCGCGTAAGTGGTGGTACCGGAACCGCCGCCGAGCCCGGCAAGTACCGTCGCGGCGCCGTCGGCCATCAGCGCGCGGCCGGAGACGCCGTCGAGGTTTTGGCCGGTCATCGCGGCTACCGACTTCACGTGCCCGACGTTCTCAGCCACCAGCACCAGCACCACGGGTACGAACAGGCCCACCACGCCGAGGTGGAACTCAGGCGTCTGGAAAGTGGGCAGGCCAACCCAGGCGGCGGCGTCCATCTTTTCGTAGGAAACCTCGCCCCGCATCATCGCTACGAGGTACCCCACCACAACGCCCACCAGAATGCTGAGGCGCCCCAGGATTCCGCGGAACAGGACGGATACCAGGATGATCGTGACCAAAGTGATGAGTGCGGTGACCGGGGCGGCGTCGAAGTTGTTCTTCGCCGCCGGCGCCAGGTTCAAGCCGATCAGCGCGACGATCGCGCCGGTAACGATCGGCGGCATCAGCCGGTTGATCCATTCGGCGCCGAACTTCTGGACGATCGCACCTAAAAGCGCCAGTACGACGCCGGCAAGCACCACGCCGCCCAAGGCGCCGGCAACGCCGTACTGCTGCTGGGACGCCATGATCGGTGCGATGAAGGCGAAGCTCGATCCCAGGTAGCTGGGTACGCGACCCTTGGTGATGACCAGAAAGAGCAGCGTGCCGATGCCGGAGAAAAACAGGGTGGTGGCCGGCGGCATGCCCGTGATGATGGGGACAAGGAACGTCGCGCCGAACATCGCCACAACGTGCTGCATGCCGATGCCGATGGTCAGTGGCCAGGCAAGTCGCTCATCAGGGGCCACCACGTGGCCTGGGCGGATGGACTTGCCGTTGCCGTGGAGCTTCCATTTGGTGCCGAGCATGCTCATGGCGGGGCCTTCCTCAGAAGAGTATTGGGATTCGGTGCAACATTACCGCCAAACCAGACACAATCGCCGCCGGAGAGCCGCCTTACCGGGGAACCAGCCTGAAGAGGAACTTCGTTTTCACCATCACCCAGAGAATCGCGAGCAATGCGACGTAGACGGCAGTGTTCAGCCAGAGGTTGCCGTCACGAAGGACAGGGATGTTGGCAATAGCCACGATGAAGAACACGTGCATGATGAACACATACAGCGTGGCTTGCCCGAGAGGCACGAAAAACCAGCCCACAGCGCGTGAGAGCGGCTTCCAGAACGCGCTGAGCAGTGCGTACAAGGCGATGGTGATGACGATGACGTTCAGCACGCGACCAGGGCCCAGGTAGGTGCGGCCGAAAAAGGTGTCGTAGAGGTACCTGAACGTGGTGTCGGGGATGAGCGCGAGCCGCACGTCCAGCTGGTTGGTCAGGTAGGGGCCACTCCAGGAGAAGATCGCGCAGGCCGCGGCCAGGAAGATGCACACCCCCAGAAGAATCCGCTGACGCGGGTGCGCGAACCAGTCGATGATTCGTTGGCGGTGGAAGCCTGCCGTCATGCCGAGGACGAACAGGACCTGCCACACGAGCAACGGAAAGGAGTCTTCAAACTGCGAGGGGAGCAGCCGGAACCGGAAGACGGACCCGGCGATGTACAGGACGCCGCTGATGGTGAGAACCAACCAGGTCAGTCCGCGGGAGAGCGCCACCAGGATCAAAGGACTGATCAACAGCAAGACCACATAGAGGCCCATGATGTTGAACTGCCACGGCCCAACCTGCAACAACAGCAAGGCCGGGATCAGGCCCTGTGGTACCGGGAACTGCAGCAAGCCCTCCATCCCGGCATAGAGGTCATAGGTTGTCCCGGCCGCTGAATGCCCTGCCGCTCCCGTTCCTTGATCCGTGAAGGTGGTCACTGCCGCCGCGTTGATGAAAGGAAGCAGACTCAAGACGTACACGATCAGGACCACCGCCAAGGCGGTGAAGTACAGTTTCGATGCCCGCTTGGTGGTCCCGTCCACCACATCTCCCAGTTCCGTGGCGATGCGTGGCCCGTAGACCATGCCCAGCACGGCCCCGGAAAGCATGACGAAGAGCTCAGCCCCGGAGACGACTCCGATGCTCTCCTGGCTCAGCAACTGGAAGACAGAGTTGATGCCCACGTGATTCACCACCACAAAGACGATGGCCAAACCACGAAGCATGTCGATCCGGGCGTCACGCTTTCCCGACCCGGTGTAGGACCATCTGTTGGGAGCAGCCCGCGAGGAAAGAAGCCACAACGCGGCGACGGCCACCAGGACAGACCCTGCAGTCGCCCACGCAGCCCACCCCCGGAGAGTCGTTCCGGACTTCGCTTGTGGTGCCTCAAGGCCCGGAACGTCCTTCAGGCCCTTTTCGGTCACAGGACCCACTGCCAGGCCCGAGGTGTCCAGGGAGGATCGGAAGGGAGATGCCAGAGATGGTTGTGCTGTGGCGCGCCAGTCGATGGAAACCTTGCTCTGATCGCGGGCATCGGTGGTTTCGTTCCAGACCACTGCGCGGACGGCCCCGTTCCCGGGCTGCGCCACCGATGCGAAGACCTGGTGCCACCATGTTTGCTTGACATCCATCTCGGCGACGCCGCCGGCCCCTGGGGAGTAGAACGCGCCGGTTTCAATCAGAAGCGGCTTGTTCCTGGCTTGGACATAGCTTCCATAAAAGTTGTCCGTGCCTGCGCCGCCACTGGAGGCGTGCAGGGCGTCATTGAACTCGCCGGCGTCGGGAAGGGTGTTGTTGGCGGCTCCGGCTCCTGTGGTGTCGTGGTAAATCGACAAGCCGATCCAGTCCACAACGTCATCGCCCGGGTAGTAAGGGTCAAAGGCTGAGTCGTCCATGTCCCAGATCCCGTTGCCGTTGGTGTCCAGCGAACTCAGGGGCACTCCCTTGGGAGGGGTGGTAGTAGCCGACCGGAAGGGGTAGTCCTTCTCAGCTGTCGGAGACCACACCATCACGGGGTCCGGCAGGCTTCCCCGGAGGGCAACAGCAACCCGGCCGAACGCGGCCCGGTAGGCGTCCGGTTCCTGGCCCCAGCCCACCCATGGCGTGTTCATGTCCGGTGCGAAGCGGACGAACACCTTTCCCCTGAAGCCGGCTGCCGCCGTCGTAATTTGACGCGCAAAAGTGGTGGCAACGTCGTCGGTGATGTCCTGCAAAGGGATGCCCGGGCGGACGGTCAGCAGCGCATGCGAGCCCTGATCGGCCACCTGTCCGAAGTAGCCCTTGAGGTATTCGCGGCCGCCGTCGTCCTCCGGGAGGGACACGTTCTGCCCGTAGAGGGCTGCGGGGGCTCCCAGCCGTTGCGCGTAATCCGCGGCCGAGTCCTTGTTCCAGTCGAGCAAGGCGCCGAAGTACCGCTTGCCGGGGTCGTCGCTGGTACCCTCCTGTCCCACTGAGCCCCAGGCCTGGGTGGATGGAAGGAGCATCCCGAGGAGCAGCAGCAGGAGAACTGCCAGCGCCCGTCGAGGGGCCGCTAGGGGAAAGGTAGGCATCAGGCCCCTTCTGGTGTCGTCATTCCCACGGCTGCGGCTTCCGCACACTTGCGCGGCAGCTCACAGGCACGATGGTACCGACTTTCCCGCTGTGCCCAATGTCACGCACCGTCATGGGAAGAGGACAGGGGAAGTTGAAGTTGCAACCATGGAAAGCAGAAGTGCCCGGCCGGCTCAGTGTCAGGGCCCAGCGAAAGGTTCACGAATGACGATCGCCCACGAAGAAGCAGTCATTGACGCCGCAGCAGTCGACGCCATTTTTGCCGAAGCCCGTACCGCCAACAGCTTCTCCGGTGAGGTCACCGAAGAGCAGGCACGAGCCATCTACGAACTCACAAAGTTCGGCCCCACCGCCTTCAACTCCCAGCCCCTCCGCGTGACCTACGTCCGCTCGGACGAGGCCCGCGCCAAGCTGGTCGACCACCTCTCCCGCGGAAACCAGGCCAAGACCGCCTCCGCGCCGCTGGTCGCCATCCTCTCCTACGACACCGACTGGCAGGGTCAATGGGACAAGTTCCTCCCCGCCTACGGCGCGCCCAAGGCCATGTATGACGAGAACGCCGAACTCGCCGCTGCCACGGGCAACAACAACGCCCACCTGCAGGCCGGCTACTTCATCCTGGCCGTCCGCTCCCTCGGATTCGCTGCCGGCCCGATGACCGGCGCCGACTTCGCAGCCATCGACGCCGAGTTCTTCCCGAATGGCGACCAGAAGAGCTTCCTCATCGTCAACATCGGCCAGCCCGGCCCGGACGCCTGGGGCGAAGCCAAGCCGAAGTTCGCTTACGAGGACGTTGTCCGCACGGTCTGACCCTGGCAATCCTCACAACGCTCCTGCACTTGAGTGCAGGAGCGTTGTGCTTTAAGCGGTGGGATGTGAGAGAGCGTTGGGGGTGGGTGGCACACTGTTGCCTATGCGGAACCTCATCTGGGTAGCCTTCACCGAACCCGTCACGCCCCGGCTGGTTTTTCCGCGCAGCGACTGGCCGCTCCACATCACCTTGTTAAGGTTCGACGTGGGCACTGAGGTGCGTGCCGACGTCGCAGATGTCCTGGCGGACCTGGCCGAAGCGCCCGTCAAGGGGGCGCTGGGAACCGAGCTGACGGTTGGAGAGGATGCGGGCTTCGGACATCTGGGGTCGATCCCGGTCAGCCTGATCCACCACAACCCGCTGCTGCAAGGGCTACACGAAGAAATCGTCGAGGCCGCCAACAGTGTGGGCGGCAGGATCGCCACCCCCAACTACGTCCTGGACCACTACCGGCCGCACATCTCGCATCACGACGGTAAGCGCGCCAAGCCCGGAGACGTCGTCGTGCTTGACCACATAGCGCTGGTGGACATGGCTCCCGACGGCGACCACACCATCCGCCGGATCCTCCGACTCTGGACGCAGGACACCCACAGCGGCTGAAGCTAGGCGATGACCCCGTCCACCAGGGCCTTGGCCTCCTGCTGGACCTGTGCCAGGTGATCCGCGCCCTTGAAGGACTCGGCGTAGATCTTGTAGACGTCCTCCGTGCCTGAGGGGCGTGCCGCGAACCAGGCGTTCCCGGTGACAACCTTGAGCCCGCCAATGGACGCACCGTTGCCCGGAGCCTCGGTGAGCTTTGCGGTGATTTCCTCGCCGGCAAGGGAGGTAGCGGTGACATCGGCAGCAGAGAGCTTGCCCAGCTTGGACTTCTGCTCCCGGGTGGCCGCGGCGTCGATGCGGGCGTACACCGGGGCGCCGAACTGGTCCGTCAGGCCCTTGTACAGCTGCGACGGAGAAGATCCCGTGACGGCCGTGATTTCCGAAGCAAGCAGGGCCAGCAGGATGCCGTCCTTGTCGGTGGTCCAGACGCTGCCGTCGAGCTTGTTGAACGAGGCACCGGCTGACTCCTCGCCACCGAAAGCACCTTCGCCGGAGAGCAGGCCGGGGACGAACCACTTGAAGCCCACGGGCACCTCAACGAGCTTCCGGCCAAGGCCCGCGGCTACGCGGTCGATGATCGAGGACGAAACCAGCGTCTTGCCCACCACGGACTCGGGATTCCAGCCACTGCGGTTCCGGTACAGGTAGTCGATGGCGACGGCAAGGTAGTGGTTCGGGTTCATGAGCCCGCCGTCGGGCGTCACGATGCCGTGGCGGTCGGCGTCGGCGTCGTTACCGGTGGCGACATCGTACGCAGCGCCGCCGGAACCACCCGCGGACATCCGCTTGATCAGCGATGCCATGGCCGACGGCGAGGAGCAGTCCATGCGGATCTTCTCGTCCCAGTCGAGCGTCATGAAGGCCCACTGCGGATCAACCGTCGGGTTCACCACGGTGAGGTTGAGCTGGTGGCGCTCGCCGATTTCACCCCAGTAGTCCACGGAGGCGCCGCCCATGGGGTCGGCACCGATGCGGACACCGGCGTCGCGGATGGCGTTGAGGTTCAGCACGGAGGGGAGGTCGTCCACGTAGCTGCTGAGGAAGTCGAACTTGCCGGTGGTGTCAGCGGCCAGGGCATCGTTGAGCGGCATGCGCTTGACGCCGCGCAGCCCATTCTCCAGCAGCTGGTTCGCGCGGTCCGCAATCCACCCGGTGGCGTCCGTGTCTGCCGGGCCGCCGTGAGGGGGGTTGTACTTGAAGCCACCGTCGGCGGGCGGGTTGTGGCTCGGAGTGACCACGATGCCGTCTGCCTGGGGAGTCCCGGGGGCGGCTTCACGGTTGTATTTGAGGATGGCGTGGCTCAGTGCCGGAGTGGGCGTGTAGCCGTGACGGGCATCTACCAGCACGGTGACGCCGTTGGCGGCCAGCACCTCAAGTGCGGAATTCTGTGCCGGCTCGCTGAGGGCGTGCGTGTCGCGGCCGATGAACAGGGGACCGGTGATCCCCTGGCGTCCGCGGTATTCAACGATTGCCTGCGTGATCGCGAGGATGTGCGCCTCGTTGAAGGAGGCCTTCAAACTGGATCCGCGGTGTCCCGACGTTCCAAACGCCACGCGCTGCGCGGGATCGCCCAAGTCCGGAGCTACGTCGAAATACGCGTCCAGCAGGGCTGTGATGTCAACAAGGTCCTGGGGAAGGGCAACTGTGCCCGCTCGGCTAGCCATGGGGTCCAGCATGCCAGACCAACGGCCCGGCTGACACGAAATGTCCGTGATCCGGCCCCTGTGACGCCGAATGGCGGACGTCCCGCCCCCATTTCGCCCAAAGGTTCACTTCGCGTTTACCATCAGTGACCTTAGTGATGGATTGCGTTTGCAACGGCTTGACGCCACACTGCGCACTACCTTATATGCAGCCCCGGACGGCGGTAGTGTGGGATCAAAGACCACTTTCAGGGGGATTCCTATGACAGATCAGCCAGCCAAGGGCAACGAGGACAAGCCGGCCGGCTACGAGCCGCCGCAGTACGTTCCGCCGGCCCAGTTCAGTGCACCCGAGCAGAGCCAGCCGGGTGCTCCCGTTCCGCCGTCGTTCGACCAGGGCAATGCCACGCAGCCGATCCCGCCCTACGAGCAGAACTCCTACGGCCAGCAGAGCTCCTACAGCCAGCCGCCCGCCCAGGACGCGTACACTCCGGGTGACTACAGCCAGCAGCCCGCGTCACCCTACGGCCAGCCGCCGAGCCCCTACCAGCAGCAGGCTTTCGGCCAGCAGCCGTATGGCCAGCCGCAATCCCCATACGGCCAGCCCGCCTACTACGCCATGCCCACGCAGCCCAAGGGCCTGAGCATCGCCAGCATGGTGTGCGGCATTTCCATCTATGTCGGCTTCGGGTTTGTCCTCCTCCCGCAGATCGCGGCCGTGATTTTGGGCCACCTCGCGTTGAAGCGCGAACCTGCGGGCAAAGGCATGGCCATCGCTGGGTTGGTGATGGGCTACCTCGGCATCGCACTGACGGTGCTCTTCGGCATTTTCATCATCATCGGCATCGGCGCAGCAAGCACCAGTAGCAGGTACGGCTACTAACAACGCACGAAGGCGACCCTTGCGTCAGGTGGGAATCCCACCGAACGCGAGGGTCGCCGTCGTCGATTAACGCAGTTCCTAGCGGACGCCGCCCATCAACTTCTTGATCGCGGGGGTTGCTGCAGCCAAGGCGACGGCCAGGACGACTGCAACGCCGCCGATACCCAGGAAGTACGGGAGCTCGTCGGCCGGGTTGTAGAGTCCGGCGAGGATGCCGGCCAGGGTGGTGCCGAGCGAGACCGACAGGAAGAACAGCGCAACCATCTGCGTGTGGAAGGCCTGCGGTGCCAGCTTGGTGCTCACCGACAGGCCGATGGGGGACAGGCACAGTTCCGCGAGGGTGAACAGGAACAGGATGCCCACCAGTGCCAGCAGTGGCGTCTTGCCTTCACCAGCGAGCGGGATGAACGCCAGGAACGCCAGGCCCATGATGAACAGGCCCATGGCGAACTTCAGGGGCGAGCTCGGTTGCTTGGAGCCCAGTTTGGTCCACAACGCGGCCATGACACCGGCGAAAATGATGATGAACACCGGGTTGATGGACTGCACCCACGCGGCAGGCATTTCCCAACCAAACAGGTTGCGGTCCAGCTTTTCCTGCGAGTAGACGGCAATGAACGTGAACTGCTGCTGGAACAGTGCCCAGAACGCAGCTGATGCAATGTACAGCGGGATGAACGCGACAACGCGCTTGCGCTCCACGCCGGTGACCAAGGGGCTGCGGAAGATCAGGAACAGGTAGATCACCGAGGCGCCAATGGCCGCGTATGCCATGCTGCGGGCGAGGTTGTTGGCGTTGACGATGCCCGTGCCCAGCAGGACGCCGATGACGATCAGGATGCCCAGGAAAATGAGCCCGTAGCGGCTCCGGTCCTTGCTCGGGAGCGGGTTGGGAACGCGGTGTGCTTCCTCGGGCAGCCGTTTGCGGCCCAGGGAGTAGATGATGAGGCCGATCGCCATTCCCACGGCCGCGGCACCGAAGCCCACGTGGAAGCCGAAGCTGGTCTGCAGGAAACCGGTGACCAGTGGGCCAATGAGGCCGCCGATGTTGATGCCCATGTAGAAGATGGAGAAACCGGCGTCGCGGCGCTCATCCTTCTCGCCGTACAGGCTGCCGACCAGCGCCGTGGCGTTGGCCTTCAGGCCGCCGGAACCGATGCCCACCAGCACCAAACCTGTAATCAGGCCCGGAATGCCCGGCAGGAGTGCCAACGCAATGTGGCCGGCCATGATCATGATGGCCGAGCCGAAAAGCACCTTCTCGGAACCAAAGAGGCGGTCAGCGAGCCAGGCGCCGAGGATCGTGGAGAGGTAAACGCCGCCACCGTAGGCACCCACCAAACCAGCGGCGAGGCCCTGGTCGATGGAGAGGCCGCCCTGCTCGGCGGTGAAGTACATGTAGTAGAGCAGGATTCCCTGCATGCCGTAGAAGGAGAATCGCTCCCACATTTCCACGGAGAAGAGGCTGGCCAACATCTTTGGGTGGCCGAAGAATGACGTATCGCCCGCTGCTTTCGCGGACTCAGCCGTGGTTTGGGGTGTGCTCATTTTCTTAATGCTGGCACTGACTGCGGGCATTGTCACATCGATGAATGCCCCAGGCAACCACCATCCATATGCTAGACAGCCTCTGTCGCAGCCTCCAGGGCGTGGGCAATTTGGAGAAGCCGCAGCTCAGAACCGGTGGGCCCGATGAGCTGGATTCCCATGGGCAAGCCCGCTGCGGTGGTGTGGACCGGAATGCTCATGGCGGGCAATCCGCACACGTTCACCATGGAACTCCACGGCGCGTACTGGCATTGCCGTTTGTAGTCCTCATCCGCGTCGCCTGCCCACGCGCTCGGCCAAGGATCGCCGCTGTGACCTCCGCCCGTGAACCACCCGATGGGCCGGGGAGTCTGCGCCAGGGTAGGCATCAGGATCAGGTCCCATTGCGCGTACTGGGCAATGGTGTCGTGCTCGAATTGCCGCAGGAAGCCCAAAGCTTCGTTCACCTTCAAGGCGCTGCGCTGCTGCGCCCGGCGCCTGAACGTCCTGGTGAGGGGAGTCAGTAACGGCTCGCGCTGGGGTGCTATCCGGGCGCTTCCGACGCCGGCAGTCCAGGCTGCGGTGAACGCTTCGGGATAGCGGTTGTCATAGCGGATTTCGGCCTCCCCAACACTGTGACCGGCTTCCGATAATAGCTTTATGCCCAGGTCCAGGGCGTCCCGTGCATCCTGCTCGATCTCGAAGGGGTACACCCCGGCCCAGGGACTGTCCAGGCTTACACCGATTCTCAGGGGATCCGGCGCCCGCACGACGTTGGCGAGGTAGCCGCCGTCGGGCGCTTGATCCCGGGGGACCAGCGCATCCATGAGCAGCGCGGCGTCCGACGCATTCCGCGCGAGCGGACCGGCCACCACCAGGCTGGCGGCGTCGCCCGCGCTCACCCCGGCAGGGACCAGCCCGCGCCCTGGCTTCAACCCCACCAAGCCGCAGGCGCCGGCAGGAATCCGGATGGACCCGCCGCCGTCGGTTCCGGGCGCGAACGGCACGAGTCCTGCGGCCACTGCGGCAGCGCTGCCACCCGACGACCCGCCAGAGCTCCGCGCCAAGGAATGCGGATTGCGCGACGGCGGTGCGATGCGGTTTTCGCTGTAGGCCGTCAACCCGAACTCCGGAACCTGGGTCTTGCCCAGCGAGATCACGCCCTGCGCCTTCAGGGTTGATGCCAAAGCCCCGTCTTCGGGCGCTGGCCTATGCTCCAACGCGGCGCTGCCGTGGGTGGTCGGGACGCCGGCAACATCGGTGAGGTCCTTGAATGCTGTAGGCAGGCCGTGCAGCAGGGGCAGCTCGTCCAAGCGTCCTTCCCTGGCCAGCCGGGCATGGAGGGTATCGGCTGTGGCGGCAGCTTCACGGGCTTGGTCCGCAGTGACGGTGATGAAGGCGCCGAGCTGCTGGTTTCGTTGCTCTATTGCGGACAAGAAATGCGCTGCTGCCTCGCGGGCGGATAGTTCGCCGCCAGCCAGGGCATTGCGCAGCTGGACGGCGGTTTGCTTGGAAAGGTCCTGCGTCGACGGATCAGCCAAGGAAACGAGACTCCAACCGTTCCTCCACAGCGACGGCGTCCACGCTCTCGCCGGCTCCTGCAGTCACGCGGAAAGCGGCCTTGTTCTTGATCTCGGAGACCACCTCCACGAGTTCCGTGCCCCGGTAAACCAGCCCTACGCCGTCGTCCGTGCAGTGGGTCTCGCCGAGCGTGCCGTTGGCCACCAGCTTATGGATGGCGGGAGCCCGGCGGAGCTCGGAATCGTAGTGGACCCCGTTGCCGTAGGGGAGGAAGCCCAGTGAATCCGTGACAGGCTGCAGCTCGGGACCGTAGGAATCAGTCACGCCGCCCCGGTACCAACAGATGGATCCGGCCGAAACCCCGGCCATCACTACGCCACCCTCCCACGCTTTGCGCAGGATCCGGTCCAGCCCGTGGGCGCGCCACACGGCCAACAGGTTCACCACGGATCCGCCATTGACCCACACCACGTCCTGCTCCAGGAGGTGGGCTTCCGGATCCTCGATGTTTGGCATGGTGAAGAGGTTGAGGTGGCTGAAGTCGAACCCGGCGATGCGTGCGGCCTGGTCCATTTCCGCGGCCCACCAGCGCTGATCGCCGGAGGCTGTTCCTATGTGCGTCACCTTGGGCGCACGACCGCTTACTCCGGATAGTTCCACCGCGTAGTGCATCAGGTGGTTGAACTCGATCCTGGTCCTGGCGCCCGGCTTGTAACCGCCGGAGGTGGCGAGGATCGTGGGTTGCCCAGCAGCCATGGGTTGCTCCTAGTAGCCGGTCTCGGGGGTGTGCTTGGAACCTAAGTCTTAACGCCGGAGCCACTGTGTGCAAGCGAAGACAGCAGTCCCGTGCCCGCGGCAGGTCCATGCGACTAGGCTGGATGCTGACCTTGAACGATGGGAAGGATCCACCATGAGCGACTTCGATACCGTGCCAGTGGGCGACATTCCGGCCGATGCCAGCATCCTGGACGTCCGCGAGGACTACGAGTGGGTGGCCGGCCACGCGGAAGGTGCGCGTCACATTCCCATGGACCAATTGCCGGCGCGTCTGGACGAACTTGATCCGGACGAGGACTTCTTCGTGATCTGCCGGACAGGTGGCCGGTCGTTCCGTGCAGTGCAGTGGCTGGTGGGTCAGGGTTACTCGGCCGTGAACGTGGCCGGGGGCATGGATATGTGGTTTGAAGCGGGCAAGCCGATGGTTTCGGACAACGGCCTCAAGCCGGTAGTCCTTTAGTCTTCACGTATATAACCAGCAAGGAATGCTCGATGTCAGCAGCCACATACACCTTCCTCGGACCTGAGGGCACGTTCACTGAAGCGGCCCTCCTGCAGGTTCCGGGCGCTGCTGAGGCAACCCGTATTCCGTGCACCAACGTCAATACGGCGCTTGAACGCGTTCGCGTCGGCGAAGCAGACGCAGCCATGGTTCCCATCGAAAACTCGGTGGAGGGTGGCGTCACGGCTACCCTGGATGCGATCGCCACGGGACAGGAACTCCGGATTATCCGGGAGGCCCTGGTTCCCATTTCCTTCGTGCTGGTGGCGAGGCCCGGCGTCGAACTTTCCGACATCAAGCGCGTCTCGACGCACGGCCACGCCTGGGCGCAGTGCCGCTTGTGGGTGGACGCGAACCTGCCCGGAGTGGACTACGTGCCAGGTTCGTCGACGGCGGCGGCAGCCATGGGACTCCTGGAGGATGACGCCCACTACGAAGCTGCCATCTGCGGCCCGCTTATCGCCGCGGATCAGCCCGGACTTAACATCCTGGCGACGGACATCGGGGATAACCCGGACGCCGTGACGCGGTTCATCCTGGTGAGCCGGCCCGGTGCGCTGCCGGAAAGAACCGGAGCGGACAAGACCACCGTTGTGGTTCCCCTCCCTGAAGACCACCCTGGCGCACTCATGGAGATCCTGGACCAGTTCGCCTCCCGCGGCGTGAACCTCAGCCGCATCGAATCAAGGCCCACGGGACAGTACCTTGGCCACTACTTCTTCAGCATCGACGCCGACGGCCACGCCTCGGATTCGCGGGTGGCCGACGCCTTGGCAGGGCTGCACCGGATCAGCCCCGCGACGCGCTTCCTGGGCTCCTATGCCCGCGCGGACAAGCAAGAGGCTGTGGTGGCTCCGCACACGTCAGACGCCGCGTTCGCCTCGGCACATGCCTGGGTGGACGCGATCCTAAAGGGTACCTAGCCCTTCTCCACAGGGCGCGGCTGGCCTACTTTCCCCTTGATGGTTCTGTGCGTATGCTTGCCTGATCCATAAACGATGGATGAATGCGTCAACGAAAGGAGCGGTCATGTCTGTCCACCGGGATGACAAAGACGGCCAGGGCATGATCGTCAATCCGAAGCCCTCAGGCGAGAACCAGGACGACTGGAATGGCGATGAGGCCGATCGTGCGGACCGGCTCCGCTTTGAAGAAGAACAAGCAATGATCAAAGAGCAGGCCGAGGCCCGTGCGGCTGCCAAAGCCGCTACTGAAGAAGCCGAAGAAAACGCTGCCGAGCCGGACGTGGGCTCGATCTAGGCGATCTGCACCTTAGGTACCCGCACCAGCAGGGACCCTGGCTCCACCTGGACGGTGACCGTCGTCGCTTCACCCGACGGATCGCCGTCGAGCTGTGTGGCCATGGGTTCCTGGCTGCGGATGACAACCTTCCCGGAGCGGTAGAAGCTCATCATGGGCAGGTTCCTATTGTGCTTGAACAGGATTTTTGCGTACATCGCGAGCCAGCCAAATGCACTGCGTGGGCTCATCACGACGATGTCCAGCATCCCGTCGTCGATCATGGCCTGGGGGATGAAGTCGATGCCCCCGGGGATCAGGCCGCAGTTGGCGAACAGGACACTGCGGATCTTACGGGCCTGCTCCGGCTCGTCATCCAACGTGATGGTGACGCGTTTTCGCCTACCGGGAAGGTGCCGGACACCGGCCTCCGTATAGGCCAGCCAGCCGACGCTTTTCTTCAGGTCTTCTTTGGTGTCGCCAACAACCTCGGCGTCCAGGCCCATGCCGGCGATGACCAGGAACGTGTGTTGGCCGGAGACTCCTGTGATGTCGTTTTCGATCCCCATGGTGGCGGTGTCGATGTAGCGCTGATGGCCGAACAGAGCCGTCTGGATGCATTCGGCGAGGTTTGTGACGTCCAGATCCACGTTGCGGGCCAGGAGATTTCCTGTGCCCAGCGGAACCAAGCCCATGGCCACGTTCTTGTGCGCCAGCGACTCAGCCACCACGCGCACGGTACCGTCGCCACCGCACGCAAGAACGACGTCGGCCCCGTACGCCAGTGCCTGGCGCGACTGTCCGTAACCGGGATCTTCCACCGTGGTTTCGAAGAATTTCGGGGCGTCCCAGCCCGCCAGATCGCAGGCGTCGATGATGGCCTGGCGTGCCACCTCAGCGTTGTTCTTCACCGGATTGAGGATCACGGCGACCTTCTGGTCCCCCGGGCCGGGCTTGTGGGCGTCCTCGCGGACCGCGCTCCTGATATGCCTGGCTTTCAACCGGCGCACACCCCACCAGCTCGAGACGGCAAAAGCCACGCCCCCAGCGAGAATCACATACAGGATCCAGTCGTTCATTGTGCTTCAACACTATTCGATACTCTTGTGTGGTGATCGACGTAAAAGACCTCACCGAAAATCCGGACAAGTTCCGTGCCAGCCAGCGCGCCCGTGGCGCCGACGAGTCTGTTGTGGACGCGATCATTTCCGCTGACTCCGATCGCCGTGCTGCACTGGTTCGCCACGAAACCCTCCGTGCCGAGCAGAACGCTTTCGGCAAGAAGGTGGCCCAGGCCAAGGGTGAGGAGAAGCAGGCCCTGCTGGCTGAGGTCAAGGAGCTCGCTAACTCGGTGAAGGCTGCGTCCGCGGAAGCCTCCGCTGCCCAGGCCAAGCAGGATGAACTCCTGCGTGTCATTCCGAACCTTGTGGTGGACGGCGTCCCCGAGGGCGGCGAGGACGACTACGTGGTGGTCAAGACCGTTGGCACTCCGCGCGAATTCACGGACTTTGAACCCAAGGACCACCTGGAAATCGGCGAACTTATTGGCGCGATCGACATGGAGCGCGGCGCAAAGGTCTCCGGCTCACGGTTCTACTTCCTCCGCGGCGTCGGTGCCCGCTTGGAAATGGCTCTGCTGCAGATGGCCATGGACCAGGCGATCGAAGCCGGCTTCGTGCCCATGATCACCCCCACTTTGGTGCGCCCCGAGACCATGCAGGGCACCGGTTTCGATGTAAAGCACGACGCCGAGATCTACCGTCTCGCTGAAGACGACCTTTACCTCGTGGGAACCTCGGAGGTGGCCCTCGCCGGGTACCACGCCGACGAGATCCTGGATCTCTCTGCCGGCCCCATCCGTTACGCCGGCCAGAGCTCCTGCTACCGCCGTGAGGCCGGTTCGCACGGCAAGGACACCCGCGGCATCATCCGCGTGCACCAGTTCAACAAGGTGGAGATGTTCATCTACACCACGGTTGAAGAGGCTGCTGCCGAGCACGAGCGCCTGCTTGCCTGGGAAGAGGAGATGCTGGCCAAGTGCGAGCTTCCCTACCGCGTCATTGACACTGCTGCCGGCGATCTCGGCATGTCCGCAGCCCGTAAGTTCGACTGCGAAGCCTGGGTCCCCACGCAGAACGCCTACCGCGAGCTCACGTCCACGTCCAACTGCACCACTTTCCAGGCCCGCCGCCTGAACATCCGCGAACGCGTTATCAACGACGAAGGTGTAGCCAAGGGAACCCGGGCAGTGGCAACGCTGAACGGCACCCTGGCCACCACCCGCTGGATCGTTGCCATCCTTGAGCACCACCAGAACCCGGATGGTTCCGTCAACGTTCCCAAGGCGCTGCAGAAGTACCTTGGCGGCCTTGAGGTCCTGCCGGTTCTCTAGAGGGGCTTGCGGGCGACGGCGATCAACTCGCCCTGCCCGCTGCCCGCGCTTTCGCCGGCCCAGCCGCCGAGGATGCCTTCCACTGTGAAGCCGGCTGCGCCCAGATCCTGGCGCAGTTGCGCCTCCGTGCGGAACGCAAGCACTGAGGTCTCTGTCTCGACGCTGCCTTCGTCATGGACACGGTATTCGGTGAGGGTAACGAGTCCCGCGGCAGGCCGATGGCTGTCCATCCACGTTTCAACCGCGGTGCCGTCGGGAAGGATGTGCCGGCGCTGCGTCGCCGTCGGGGTCCAGCGCTCCCAATCCCGGGCTGCGGGGTCGCGGGAATCGAAGGCCAAACGGCCGCCCGGTGCCAGCGCCCGGTGTACATCGGCAAGCGTGCGGGACCATTCGCCGTCGTCGTGAATTGCCTGGGCGACGTGCGCCGTCATGATGACGACGTCGAAAACCTCATTTTCGGGGATGTGGGCCGATGTACCGTCGATCCACGTGACAGCTTCCGCGCCACGTTTTCCTCGGGCGGCCGCCAGGGAACCGGGGTTCGGGTCGATGCCCACTACGGTGTGCCCACGGGCAGCCAGCGCCAGGCTGATCCTCCCGGTACCGCAGCCGAGGTCCAGTACCCGGCTGTTCGGCTGCTCATTCACGAAACCCAGGAAGAAGTCATCGTCCTCTGCCCATTGGTTTTCGGCGTCGTAGAGTGCGGAGAGTTGGGCGGGGCTCAATCCTGGGCGCATCCGCCCACCCTACCTTTGTCCGGCGAATCCCGATCCGATAAACGGCACCAAAAAGGAAGGGAAATTATCCCTTCCATATTCAATGTATAACCCACCCCGGGGCTTGCGGCAAGGCCCCCCTGCTGCCGAACAATTGATCCTCGAACCCCATCACCAATATCAAAAGGGAGTCGCGGGATGCCTGAAAACAACCGCTTGGGAACCAGTGCTTTTGACCTGCCGGAGCACTTGGAACGCAAAGCCGATTCGCAGCTGATCGGCGCCGATGAGCGACAGTTCGATGCCATCGCAGCCAGCCTCGAGGAAGCCATCGCTGAGCTGTCCAACCTGCTGGAGGCCACCCGCAAATTTCCCGGCGGCAGGGGACAAGCCGCGTTGGACCGCGATCAGGAGATCCACAGGCTGACTTCGCGGCTGAGGGCACTCCGCCGTTTCGGGGTGGATATGTGCCTGGGCCGCATGGTTGCTGAGGAGAACCCTGAGCCGGTGTACGTGGGCAGGTTGGGCCTAACGGACAGCCAGGGGAAGAGGCTCCTGATCGATTGGCGGTCACCGGCGGCCGAGCCCTTTTTCGGGGCCACGCATGCCAACCCGATGGGACTGATGAGCCGGCGGAGGTATCGCTGGACCCGGGGCCGCGTGACGGACTATTGGGACGAAGTTTTCACCGCCGAAGGGATGGGGGGAAATGCCGCGCTGGATGACCAGTCGGCCTTCATCGCCAGCTTGGGCAGCAGCCGCTCTCCACGAATGCGGGATGTCTTGGGCACCATCCAGGCCGATCAGGACAGGATCATTCGCGCCGGCTCGCGTGGGGCATTGGTGGTCGACGGCGGCCCGGGGACGGGTAAGACCGTGGTCGCCTTGCACCGAACGGCTTATCTTCTCTATTCGGATCCCCGGCTCAGCCACCGCAACAACCACAGGCGAAGGGATGTCCTGTTCGTCGGCCCGCACCAGCCCTATTTGGCGTACGTGGCCGATGTCCTTCCGAGTCTTGGGGAGGAAGGAGTCCAGACGTGTACCCTGCGGGACCTCGTCCCGGAAGGTGCCGCGGCCGCCGTCGAACGTGACCCTGAGGTGACCCGGCTCAAATCCACAGTCGAGATGGTTAAAGCCATTGACCGCGGGGTGAGGTTTTACGAGGAGCCGCCAACGGAGGGCATGGAAGTGGAGACGCCGTACGCCGACATCTGGCTAGGCAGTGACGACTGGGCGGAAGCCTTCGACGCCGCAGAGCCGGGAACGCCGCACAACGAAGCCAGGGACGACGTCTGGGATGCGTTGCTCGATATCCTGGCGGAAAAGCTGGGCGAGCACGATGTTCCGGAGGCCATGCGTCGCAGGGCGTTGAGTCAGAGTTCGGAGCTTCAGTCGGCCTTTAACCGGGCGTGGCCACTGCTTGATTACGCGGCGCTGGTGGCGGATTTGTGGCGGGTTCCCGCTTACCTGCGGCTGTGCGCTCCACACCTGCAACCCCCCGAAAGGGAGCTGCTTCATCGAGAAAAACCGGAGGCGTGGACCACTGACGACCTCCCTCTGCTCGATGCGGCGCGGCTGCGCCTGGGCGATCCGGAAGCATCCTCACGACGGCGGCGGCAGGCTGCAGTCCTGGCGGCGGAGCGTGAGCTTATGGACCGGGTGGTGGATGACCTCATTGCAGCTGATGACTCCGAGAACCTGGAAATGTACATGCTCCGCGGCGACGACATGAGGGAGAAACTGACCGGGCAGGATGTTGTGGAGATGCCCGATCCGGATGTTCTGGCCGGACCTTTCGCGCACATCGTGGTCGACGAGGCCCAGGAACTGACGGACGCGGAGTGGCGAATGCTCCTGCTGCGCTGCCCGTCTCGTAGCTTCACGGTGGTGGGGGACCGGGCGCAGGCCCGGCACGGCTTCACGGAATCGTGGGAAGAACGCCTTCACCGCGTGGGCATGGACAACGTGTCGGTGGCGGGCCTCAGCATCAACTACCGCACGCCGGAAGAGGTGATGCTGGAGGCCGAGCCGGTGATTAGGGCCGCCCTCCCTGACGCCAATGTGCCAACCTCGGTCCGGAGCAGCGGGATTCCGGTGCTCCACGGTGCGGAGCGGGAGCTGGAAGCGATCCTGGAGAAGTGGCTGGATGGGCACAGCGAGGGGACGGCGTGTGTCATCAGCCAGCCGGCCAGGGAAGTGGGTTCGGAGTGGGACCGGGTCAGTTGGCTCACTCCGGAGCTGGCAAAGGGCCTTGAATTCGATCTTGTGGTCCTTGTTGACCCTGACGATTTCGGCGTAGGGATTGAAGGCGCTGTGGACCGGTATGTCTCGATGACACGCGCCACGCAGCAGCTCGCCATCCTCAGTAGCGCACCCTGAGGACACTATTCACGCGCCGTTAATCCTCCGCTGTGGCGCCGGTCCTAGTTCAGCGTCGGGGGTGTCTGGTCTACTGGAAACATGACTATTTTGACTGATACTCCAGTTGCTGGCATCGAGGACCAGCCCAATAAGAACAACAAGCTCATGATCGCCCTGGACGTCGATGGCACGTTGGTTGACCACGACGGCCACATGACTCCCGAGGTTCGCTCAGCCGCCCAAGCAGTGGTGGCCAAGGGACACGACGTCATGATCGCCACCGGACGTTCCCTTAACGCAACCTTGCCCATCATCGAAAAAATCGGAATGGAACGCGGGTACGCGGTGTGCTGCAACGGCGGCGTCACCCTCCGGCTGGATCCCACCCTTGAGGCCGGCTACGAGATCATCCACAAGGCCACGTTCGATCCCGCTCCTGCGTTGAAAGCGCTGCGGGAGCGGCTGCCCAACGCCAAGTACGCCCTGGAGGACGAGGACGGCAACTTTCTTTCCACGGAGCGCTTCCAGGACGCCAGCTTCGGCGTGGAGTCCATCGGCGTCGATTTCCAGACCATGCTGGACTCCGTGGCGGTCCGCGTCGTGGTCTTCAGCAGCGAGAACACGTCGGATGAGTTCAACGATGCCATCAGCCACATCGGGCTTTCCGGGGTGACCTACTCCGTCGGTTGGACAGCGTGGCTGGACATCGCTGCTGAAGGCGTCACCAAGGCCAGCGCCTTGGAGGCCCTCCGCCGTCGGCTCGGCACGGACCAGGCCAACACGGTGGCCGTGGGCGACGGCCGCAACGACATCGAGATGCTCACCTGGGCCGGCCGCGGCATCGCCATGGGCCAGGCCCCCGATGAGGTGCTCGCCGTTGCGGACGAAGTCACCGCGTCAGTGCTCGACGACGGCGCCGCCTTGGTTTTGCGCGGCCTGCTGTAGGTGCGGGTCGGCTCTGTGGCCCTGTCTTGTAAAGGTAAGGCTTACAAGACGTTGGCGGTTGCAGCAACTAAGGCGTCTTTGAAGCTATTTGAGTGAGTTGGACCGCTCGATGGCCGTAGGGAATGTGGCCAGAACATTGTGTAGGGCCAGTCGGCCTCTTTCGAACTCCCGCAAAGTGGTGACCCTCGGAGGCCAACGCAGGGGTTTGCTGTCTAAGGGCCAGAGAGCTCCCGTCGGGATGGACTCAATACTTATACGGGAGGGCCTGTCTATGGCCTGACGTTGTATGTCATTCCACCGAATGTCAGGCCTAAAATACTGCTCGATGAAGTAGATTCCCTGAACGCACAGGGAAGAGCTGCACATGTTGTTTGTTCCCAGGACGGTTTGCGGGTCAGGTGCTGTTCCCGCCGGTATGAAGAGCCTGGGCTGATGCCAGAGCGAGATAGGGCCAAACGGCGAGTTCGTGATTCCTATATACAAGCGAGCCGTTGCAGGGGGGCGTCTCGTTCTCATGAAGGACCTCAGGTCATCATCAGCAAACGCGCGATCACGCGAGTCCTGATACAGGTCGTACATCAAGAAACACTTGTGGGCCCACGCAGCCAGAGTAGCTTTGTGGCTACGGTCCAACACCATATTCTGGTGGTCAGCGAGTTTCTTGATTATGCGTCGAGCGTCGCCTTCGAGGGCGGACATCCAGCCGTTGTTACAGCCTGCGCAGACTGCTTTGACGGTTATCTCGTGCAAGTTAGGGATCTTCGTTCCCCTCTGCTCCATCACCTCGACATACTTGCCTCCCGAATCCTTCCGAACCACTAATTCGGGAGAGTTGGGCTTATAGGGCCCGGCACGCTTGATAAATGATTCAGGTCCGGAAAACTGTCGGAGCCACTGGGGGAAAACGTGTTCCCTAGTCACCGGTAATCCACCACAAAAAACACAAGAACGCATGACCCGAGCCTAATCTAAGCAGGCCCGAATCTGTTCTGCACAGAACCGATATTGAGCCGATCTGGACGTAAAGCGCCTCGCAACAGCGACCAGCTCAAGAGGACGTTTGCAGAGCACCCAGAGAAGTTTGAACAAACTATCGTCCACTTCAGGCGGGGCGCAGGGGAGGACCTCGACGAAGCAACTAGGACCGGGTAGGCGCGTGTACGGGACGTCGCGGTCGGACGCGCCCGCATGTCGGTCCCTTACCGAACATTGACGGTCTCTGAAACGCATCAATCGGCCGGGAAACATGCCGATATACGTTTACTCCGTACGGTATAGATCCACCCAGGGGTCCCCCTATGTGTGCGGCAGTTTGACGCTGCAACAGTCGACTTGTCCGACGCACGTCGACTTGCTAACTCGCTTCATCAAAGGATCCTTTGATGGAACAACTGACTCGGCGACGGTAGGCGATTTAGGCTCGCGGATTATCGGCACGGTTCCTGTCCCAGCAATGTGTCTCTGCAGAGTGCTCTCAACAACACTCAATTTGTCCTTTAATAAGACCGGAAGAAGTAATGACGCACCTTCGATACGCCCGCGCCAGCCTGGCCGGACCAAGCATTGATTCACAGGTCCGCGTTCTGGAAGAGGCTGGGTGCGAGCGAATCTATAAAGATACTCGATGCGAAAGTGCCGGGTCGGAGCGAATCCCGGTAATGAACACCACGTCTGATGCCCGCAAGCCTTGGTCTCCTGGTTCTCTGCGTTCTGCCTTGAGGGACTGAGGGACTCAGGGGCTCGGAGGAAGGGCTTTGAGAAGCCCTTCGGGGATCACTCGAGCTCTGGGGGCTTTGTCACCGAATGTCAGGGCCTCCGGGACCCAAGTGGTGCCTGGTACTGGCATTGCTGCGTAGAGTTCATCGCGGTTCCTAGGTTCTGAAGAGAGGGCGTGAAAAAGTCCGTTTCCATGTGTTTGGGTTTCGCCAACTGTCGAGTCGTGGACTAGGTCTTTGTACGGTCCGGAGAACCATGTCCACCACTGCGGCCATTCGCGGAGCCCACACCACGTTCCGGACCACAGACAGGTAAAGGCTGCTTCTGTTGTGCTTGGCTGCGAGCGAACTTCCTTTCCGCTCCAGAAGTAGCCGCGGGCAACTTCGGCGCTTGCAAAAAAGCTGTTGGAGGAGTGCGCGAACTCGATGAAGAAGCGTTGGAGGGCATCCCTCCAACGTGGGTCAGCGAGGGCAGCGCGATCTACGTCCATCATGACCATGCGAACGTCGCTCTCTTTGTAGGTGCCAGTTCCGTTGAAGGCGAAGTTTAGGACGGGAGGGGTGGGTAGGGCGCGGATGCCCCAAAACGGTTCCGCAGCGTATGCAGTCGCGAGGCCTTCGTCATCCCCGGCATAAGTTCCCAATTTTCTCGATCCAGCAGAGTATGTCCGTGGCAGGGCTTCAGGTAGGTACTTTCTGGCCAACTGCAGGAAACGCAGGAGCAGATCCTTCGGCGCCTCATCTAGGAGGTAATACCAGTAGATTGACACGATATCGATCTCTTGGTTCCTTGGTGGCTTTACGAACTTCCGAGAGGACGACGCTGGCCAGCGCTCGCTCGTCTGGAGGTCCACTGCGACACCGGTCGTTGCTTTGGCGAGCTTTTTTACGAACTGCAAAGCTACAGGGATGCTTGCCGAATTGCTTCCCTCAACAGAGACGTCGTAGCTGTGGCTGATGCCCAACATGCTGGCTGTCACTTCGGGCGGAACGTCGCCGGGGTCCTCGGCTTGAGGGCCGTCAATTGTGAAGGCGTACTTGCCGCGTCGTTCCACGGGAACAAACATAGGTATCGAGTCCAAGTCAGATCCGGAGGCTATTCCTAAACCGGAGCATGAGGCTACGATGTCACCGAGTGTGTCGGCATCGAGGGTCGTGGATGAATAAACCCGGAAGTCATAAGACACGCTTGCATCCTTTCACGAGTGGTCTGGCGGGCGTTAGGGCGGGGGCATGAGCTGTGGTTGTCCGGGTGCGGGTCTATGCGTCGTTCCCTTGTTGGCTAGAGAAGGTTTGAAGTCCATGATAAGGATGTCACCGCTCCTCCAGCCGGCTTCAATCCAACCTTCAAGTTTAGTGCCGGGCCGGACGCTGAACATCAACTTTTCGCCTGTGCTGTTGGCGATCGTTTGGAAGTCATCGAGCTGTTTAGTTGGCTTTAGTACGTCTACGTTCTTGACATCGTGAAGGATCTTCTGGGGCGGCTTGCCTGGGAAGAGGTAGGCGTAGGGGTATGTGGCGTCCGTCGGGTTGAGCCGTTCATCCGGGTACCGGTAATTGTTCTGGCCGGGAACATCCACACGGGTTTTCTTCGCAGCGGGGTCAACCAGGGCCATTTCCTCACCCCATTTGCCCTTCCTGACCATACCGCTTGTTCCCGTCTGAGTTACGGGATTCAGATTGGGTAGATTGGAGCTCTTCTTCGGCGAAAAGGTGAAGATGTCCTTTATGGCTGCTTGGCGCTTGGTGAAGAATTCAAAGGCCTTCGGCAGAATTTTTCCGAGCATTGCGAAAGCTTCGAGCGCTTTGACGGCCTTCCCGAAAGGAAAAACGCCCATGAGGGTCACGCCGCACGCGACCAGGTCGGCTTTGGTGAAGCAGTTGATCATGTCGGTAACGCCAATGAAGTCCAGCAAAAGCTGGTGAAGATGACGTGGTGGTCACTTCCCAGCTCAATGGCAATGTCGAACGTTTGGACGTCGAATCGACATGTTTTTCGGGTATGCATGGTGGGACGCGCACCAATACTGTTGTTGAGCTGCGCGTCAATTATGACGGCACCACCCGTCCGCGCCCAGGGAATCCCTGCCAAGTCCCGGCCGTCGTTCTGCCGTGATCACTTTGAGGACATCAATGAAAACCAAAAAAACACGTATCAGCCTGGCCTTAATAGCTGGGCTGGCCCTGGGATTCCTCTCCCAAGGACCGGCCATGGCTGTCAGTAACGGAACTGCCAGTACCGGTACATCCAACCAGTTTATTGTCAAGATAGACACAGGAATTGGCACCTGTAGCGGCGCCCTGATTGACAAGTTCTGGGTAGCCACTGCTGCCAGTTGCTTTCAGCAAAACCCTTCCGATTTCGCGTCACTTCCATCTGGGGTACCGAGCAGCAAGATCAAAGTCCTTTTTGGTCCCGACACCCCCATGCGTGACGAGATTGGCGTCGGAGTCGTACACGTCGAACGACATGCGGATCGTGATCTCGCGCTAGTTAAGCTGGCAAAGCCAATCGTCGGCATTTCGACCCCCGCTCTGGCAACGACGCCGGTGGTGCAGAACGAGACACTCAGCTTCACGGGCTACGGCCGGACACATGACACCTGGCTGCCTAAACAGTCTCAGAGTGGCATGTTCAACAGCCAAAGCCTCGATAGCAAGAGTATCCAGTTGATGCCGAGCGCAGGGGCTGGACTTTGTGCAGGGGACAGTGGAGCCCCGGGGCTACGAACGACCGCCACAGGCATCGAGCTGGTAGCGGTCAATAGCCGGAGCTGGCAAAACGGCTGCCTATACGTAGAAACACAAAACACTGGTGCGACAGCCAGCAGAGTTGACAACATTTCCGGCTGGATCAAGTCCATGATTGACTTCAATGTCGCTGATGGTGCAATTGCTCAGGTGAGGGCAACTGGCAAGAATGGCAACTGCCTTTCGGTAGCTACAGACAAGACGCAGACAGTCAAGTGTTCGGCCCTGGGCAACGACGCACGCAAGTGGCAGTTTACCGCCGCGAATGGCGCTGGTAACACGTTTACTGTCAAGAACATCGCTACAGGTAAATGCCTCGCTGGTACGCCCGACCCGGCCACGACGCCTCAGATGCCCGTCATAGGATGCGATCCGTCCAACACTTTGACGCAGTGGGTGTTGGAGCGCCAGCTCGACGGCACTACAGCGCTGAAGAACGTCAGCAATGGCCGATATGCGCAGTTTGAGGCATCCGCCGACACCAAAAACACGATGCAGGGCGTAGCTCTCAGCGAAAACCTTAAATGGGTGATGGGCTCTGGAGACTACTTTGATCTCAGTGCCTCCGACGTCGTAGCAGTCAGCCCCGACGGCGTCGCCTACAACCTCTACCAGTACGAAGCCACCGGTGTCCCCGGCTTGCTCAACGGAACCCAGATGGGCACCGGCTGGAAAGACCTGAGCGCCGGATTCGTCACCGACTGGAACGGAGACGGATTCCAGGACCTTCTGGTCCAATGGAATGACGGCAAACTCCGCCTCTACACAGGCACCACCCAGCCGTTCGGCGGTTACACCGTCATCGGACAAGGATGGCAAGGATACAAAATCAGCGTCGGCAAGTGGAAAGTAGGGGATCGGTTCCCGTCCATCGTCGCCACCGACAGCGCAGGCGTCATGCGCCACTACACCAACCCCGCCGGCCTCGCCGTCGGTGGATCCACGCAAATTGGTCAGGGCTGGTCGGGGCTCGAAATTGTCCAAATGGACTTTGACAAGGACGGCAAAACCGACATCATTGCCAAGACCTCGGGTGGTGACCTGAAGCTCTACCGTGGCGATGGCACAGGCGGATTCCTCTCCGGAACAGCCACCACTATCGGAATTGGCTGGAACGTGATTACAGCCATCTCGCCCACTTCCGGCTTCAACGGCGAAGGCACCCGAGGCATGCTCGCCCGCACAACAACTGGGGACCTGCGCTACTACCAGATCCTCGACGACTCGAGTTGGAAGGCTCCTGTCACGGTCGGTTGGGGCTGGAGCCCACTGACCATTTTCCGCTCCACAATGCCGTAGCGGCTTAACTGATGGGTGGCCACGCAGAATTAAGCTGCGCGGCCACCCATTCCGAATGCTCCACCGGACAACGGCGCCCGCAAGAGTTTGTCCGTGACGGGCAGGCGCGCGCCTAAGCCAGACGTAATGAAGCACGGTGGCCCAAGTGTTTTGTCATACGGGACCAGTAGGGTCTGTTGCTGTCCGCACCGCTCAGAGTGCAGCCGACTGGAAAATGGGGGAACCACTTTCATGAAGAGAAAATTTAGGGCTATCGCAGCCATCGCCGCAGCATTGACTTGCATCGCCGCCCTAGGGGCAGCGCCAGCGCAGGCTGCAACGCCGAACAACTACCCGTTGAGCGGCTTTTTCATCTACTCGTCCAAAGTCAACCAAACAAACATAGACAAGCTGGAGGCGATCAAAGCTGTCGGCGGTGACACTGTCATCACGTTCGGCAGCACGCTCAAGCCTGCAACGTTGAACGCGTCGAACCAGGTTTTGAAGGCAGACGGCTCCGTTGATCCCGCCTACGATAATTGCCAGATCAGCGGTGCGCCGTGTCTGACCTCGATCACGGCCGGGTACACCATCAACAGGGTCTTCACCTTCAACAATGCAAGCCACTGGGGTGGCGGATCGATCAAGTGCGCCAAGGACAAGAAGGTCGACTTCAATGGCAGCACCTACACAATCTTATTGATTCCGAACTTGGAGAACGGTTGCTACTCCGCGGACAACACGTACGACGTGGTGGCCATCGACGGCGGCAAGACCGCCGATGCGGATCCCGTGCTTTCGGTTGCGAACGCGGCCACGAGCCTTGGCATGAAGTTTTACGCCGGCATGCCTGCTCCGATTAAGCGGACTGACTACGCCTGGCTTCCGGATATGAGCTACAGCGCTACTCTGGGGAAGTTCACCGAACGGTTCATGATGTTCCAGGCAGCGAACAACAACGTGGCCGGTTTGGCCGGTTTCTACCACACCACCGAAATGCCGCTCGTTGATAGTGCGGCGTGGAGTTCCGTCACGGACCTGTACAGGCTGCAGAACGCCGCGATCGAAAAGTACTTGCCCACCCGTGAAGCTGTCATCAGCCCCTACCTGGATGCCCGGTTCAGCAACACCTACACCCCGGCCAGCGCCACGAACGCCGTAAAGAACATCGCCGCGACTGCCAGCGGAACGAAGCTGTACATCGCACCCCAGGACGGAATGGGCACCGGCAAGGGCGGCGCGTACATGGGCAACGAAGCTTCCCTGAGTGTCGACCAGTTCGCGGCTTCCATTGTGGGGGCGGGAACGTGGGGCGAGAAGTACCAGGCGCCTACCAGCGAGTACTACAAAGCGGCAGCCGCAGGGATCACGGGAACCGGAGCAACGCTGTGGGCCAACATCGAGGGCATGGCGCCTGAAATTGCGACGAACACCTGCGGCAGCGATTCCTTACGGGGACAGACAACCAAGACCCGTCTTGACCGTCAAATCCAGCAAACCGGCCTCTCCGTGAAGAAGAACATCACCTTCATGTGGGACCCGTACTTCACCTGCAAGGTCAACGGAACCGGATCAACCCTGGTGGAGAACCTGGTAGCAAACGGTGGGGACCCCATCATCAACGACTCGGCAGCCAACCCGGCAACCGGAGCGCTGACTGTGTACGGGTACAACCTCGCCGGATCAAGCATCAAGATCAAATACACCAGCCCGCTCGGCCAGGTTGTGGAACGCACCGCAACAGTAACCTCGCACAACCCGGGTTACGGGCAGACCGCGACCAACGGGGACGTCCGGTTGGAAAGCGCCACCGTGAACTTCGGCGCCTACTCACTCGGTAGCGGAAAGTACTACATGCTTTACGTCACCAATGGTGACGGCAAAACCAACAAGGCCTTCTACAGCAAGCTTTACTAGCCCAAGCGAGCGGGGAGTATAGCCATCCTTTAGAAACGCGACAATTACGGCGGGACCCTTTTCGGGGTTCCGCCGTAATTCGTTTCATTGAGCCGGGCCGCGTCACTGCTGCCTAGACTGGGGCTGTGTTCTACGAGGAGTGCCCCGCGCCGCCGAGTCTGCAGCCATTCGTCACCCAACTCTGGTTCGTGCGCGCGGAGCCGCAGGCCCGGTACGAGAAAATCCTTCCGGGCCCCGAGGCCCACCTGATTCTGAATCTTTCGGACCCGTACCGGCTCATCAGTCCGGCCGGGCACGCACAGGAACCGCGGGCAACCGAAGTTTCCACGGGTTTCTACGCGGGCCTGCAGCGCAGTTACCTCATCAGCGAGAACCCGGAACAACTCTTCAACGTCGGTGCCCGCCTGACTCCCTACGGCCTTGCAGCGTTCACCAACCAGCCGCCGTCGGACTTTCAGAACCGTGTTGTGGACGCTGAAAGTATCCTTCCGGGTTTTACGGAACTGCGCTCGCTGCTCACGGACGCCGGACCGGGTCAGGCTTTTGAGGCCTTGACGGAGTTCCTTCAGCAGAGGCTCAGGCCTGGTTACCAGGCGGATTCCCGGACTACAAGGACAGTTGCGGCTCTTGCCCGGGAAGACATCGAAATAAGGGTGCTTGCGGACGAACTGGGTATCAGCACGTCGACGCTTGAACGGGTCATGATGCGGGACTGCGGGACCACTGCCAAGACATACTCGGACGTGTGCCGCTTCAACAGGATCGTGATCCAGGCAGCCGCACTGCCCAAAGGTTCGGTGCCGGGCCGGGCGCTCCTGGAGCTGGCCGACTACTACGACCAACCACACCTGATCCGCGCTTTTCGCCGGTTCAGCGGCTTCACTCCCACTGAGTATCTCCGTGTAGTGCAAAGTTATGGGGCGGAATATGCCACCTTCGTCCCATTAGAGGAAGTAACCATTTAGCCTGCGGCTTTTTTACAAGACCGCCGTCCTGCCCCGGCGTACTGTCCATTCAGGAACCTGGAGAGGACAGAATGGACATTCAGATTAATTGGCTCGCGGTGTTTATCGCTGCGTTGGCGACCTTCGTGGTCGGCGGGCTCTGGTACTCCCTGCTCTTCGCCAAGCCCTGGCAGAGAGCCGCCGGAGTGAGCGATGAACAGCTGAAGTCCGGCACTGCGCGGGTGTTCGCAGGCTCGTTCATTCTGGCCGTGGTGATGGCCGTATTCCTGGCCGCATTCATCGGCTCAGGCGGACCCGCATTCGGGACCTTTGCAGGCCTTGCCGCGGGTGCGGGGTGGGTGGCCACCGCGCTCGGGGTGAACTACTTGTTCGAACGCCGCAGCCTTGCTCTGTTCGCGATCGACGCCGGCTACAACGTGGTCACTTTCACCGCTATGGGCGCCATCATCGGCGCCATGCAAGGCTAAGCCCTACTTAAAGTACGTCTGAATGTGCCCGCCTCCGGCCGACTCAACGATTGCCTGCGCCACCGCCCGGAGCTTGACGTTCCGGTTGCTGGAGGCCTTCTTGATGAGCTCGATGGCGTCTTCCTGCGTGCACCGGTTCTGGGCAATGATGATTCCGGTCGCCACGTCTATGACTGTGCGTGACTCCATGGCGGCCCGGAGGTTGGCAGCCGTCTGCATATGTTCCGCGATGCGCACGGCAAGGCGAAGTCCCTTGGACGACTGCTCCACGTAATCGTTGGCGCGCTGAACGGATGCCTGGTCGAACGCGTTCGGGTGCTCGGAGTAGAGGTTGAGCCCGGCGGTCGCCGCGGTATCGCGGAGCGGGAACGGGACGGCCAGGACCGACCGAATGCCATTCTTTGTGACCAAGTCGTTGTACTCGGGCCACGTGTTGTCTTTGGCGAAATCCGGAATGTGCACCTGCGTTATTTCGCGACAAGCGCGAAGACATGGGCCGTCGTCGAAGTTGTACTGGAGTTCGTCGAGCATCCGGGCGCGCTCGCCGCTGCTGGCCACGGTGCCGGCGGTTCGGTGGCGCATCAGGGTGATGCCGCAAAACACTTCGTTGCCGGATGTGCTGAACATGGCGGCAGAGCGCCTGGCAAGCTCCTCCAGGAACACTTCAACATCCGGGGTATCGAGCAACAGATCCTGGATATCGGCCACCACTGTTGTCGGCCCGGCAGTATGCGGGTCTTCCATGAGGAACTCCGATCCATGGTTATGGCTTCTCTTCGAGACTAACTCCGAAGACCGTTGAAAGCTAATAGTAAGTGTGCTTCTCTTTTTAAGGAGTCTTGCCGTGGGCTCACCCTCACCATCCGGTTAAGGATTGAGCCCATGCGTCAAACCCGACCCCTCACCATCCACGCCGCGCCGCCCCGCGCGCCGGAGGGCAGCATCAGACAGAGCTTCCAGGACGGCCTCGTCCTGGACCATCTCAACCTCGCCAAGTCGATTGCGGCGAGATATTCCGCCCACACCCACGACCTCGACGACGTCAGGCAGGTTGCGTACATGGGCCTCATCAAGGCCTCGCGCGGCTACGACGAGGCACGGGGAGTCAGTTTCCCGGCCTATGCCGCGCCAACCATCGCCGGGGAAGTCAAGCGCTATCTTCGTGACCATTGCTGGGTGGTACGGCCGCCCCGGACCATCCAGGACGTTCGACGCCAAGTACTGGCCCGGACGGAGGAGTTGACCCAGGCCCTGCAGCGGACGCCGTCGCCGGAAGAGGTGGCAGAGGATCTGAGCCTGGAACCAGGGCAAGTCCGCGAAGCCCTCATGGCGGCCACCAGCAAACGCCCCGATTCCCTGGACGCCCCGGCAGGGGAGGGCCGTGACGGACTGCAAGGCTCCCTGTCCGCCTTCGGCTGCCCCACGGACCGTCTTGAGGATGTGCTGGCCCTGAGGAACGCCATCCGCGGGCTGAGCGCCGAGGACCGTCACCTGCTGTACCGGCGCTATTACCGGGAAGAGACGCAGTCCACCATCGCCGAGGCCCTGGGTGTCTCCCAGATGCAGGTCTCGCGGAAACTCTCCAAGATCCTGGTCTCGCTCCAAACCCAGCTGCTGGACGATGAAGCACGCCAGCAGGACGGGACAGCTCCGTAAGAACCCGCCCGTAAAAACCAGCTAGCAGCCGAGCTGCTCCACGGCTTCCAGGACATCGTGGACGGTAACGGCCATCAGCGCCGGGTCGGGTTCGGCTGAAAACACATCACCGCGGCGGAGTTCGACGGCGGTCAGCACCACGTGCGGTCCGGGCGGCGGTCCCCACTCTTCCGCGGGTGCAGGACCGAACAAGACCACGGACGGGCGCTCATACGCGGAGGCCAGATGCGCCGCGCCCGTATCGGCAGAAATGACCAGCCGGGCTTCCGCGATGGTTGCCGCGAATCCGGCGAGGCTTTGCCGCCCGGCCAGCACGCCGTCGTCGAGGTTTGTTCCCTTGAGTTTCGCGAGGGCGGCAGTCTCCTCGGCCCGGGCGCGCTCCGAGGTGCCCCCGGTGAGGACGATGTCGTGGCCGGCAGCCGCGAGCTGGACAGCAACGTCCGCGAACCGTTCCACGGGCCACAACCTGCTGCCGTAGGCGGCACCCACATGGATCACGGTAGCTCCGGGACGCGGCGAGGAAACCGCCGGGCGGTTGAGGCGGTAGTCCAGGGGATCGGCGTCGATTCCGTGCCAATTGAGCAGCCGGGTCCACCGTTCACGTTCGGGAACGCCCGTGATCCACGAAGGCCCGTCGAGACCGTCGGAAGCATGCGCGATCACCCGGTTGGCGCCCAGTTCCTTGATCCGGAGCCGGCTCTCAGGCCCGTTTCCGTGCAGATTGACCGCCACGTCCACGGCACCGTGAGGCACCGTCAGGGGGTCGTCCAGCCCGGGCGTGGGCAGGTGGCCGATTCCGCCAACCAACTCAAGTGCCTCGGCGATCCACGCCGGCCCCGCGTACACAATCCGGTGCTCCGGAAACGCCCTCCGCAAGCCGCGCAGCGCTGGAACTGCGACCAAAAGATCGCCGAGTTTCAGGGCGCGAAGGGCGAGCAACAGGGGTTGATCCTGGTCGCCGTGGCTGTTCAATGCTGTGTCCATAGTGGCCTCCCGCTGAGAGTCTAGCGGCATGAAACTTCTCACGGCCGCGTTGTTTAGCGCCCGGAGAACTGGGGAACGTTGCGGGTATGGGAGGAACCGGAACGTTGAAGGCGGTCCTGTTTGACCGCGATGGAACACTCGTTGTTGACGTGCCATACAACGGCGATCCGCAGCTGGTGCGGCCCATGGACGGCGCTGTTGCGGCGCTGCAGAAAGTCCGGGAGGCCGGGTTGGCTACGGGAGTGGTGAGCAACCAGTCGGGCGTGGCGCGTGGGCTGTTGACCTTGGACCAAGTGGCATCCGTGAACCGGCGGGTGGATCAGTTGCTGGGGCCGTTCGATGTGTGGGAAGTCTGCCCGCATGGACCGGCAGACGGCTGCCAATGCCGCAAGCCCGCTCCCGGAATGATCCTGTCCGCCTGCGAAACGTTGGGCATCGCGCCGGAGGAAACTGCTTTCGTGGGCGATATCGGCGCCGACGTGGAGGCTGCGACGGCGGCCGGCTCCCGTGCCGTGCTGGTGCCCACACCTGTGACCAGGCAAGAAGAAATCGACGCCACTGAAGTAGTGGCTCGGGACCTCAGCCATGCTGTGGAGCTCATCCTCGGCGGCACCACCGGGCTCGAAAAGGACACCGCCGGACAGGAAGCCCCTGCATGAGCCGCGTCCTGGTAGCCCGCTTGGACAGCATGGGAGATGTCCTGCTCTCAGGGCCCGCTGTGCGTGCAGTGGCGAACGGAAACCGGCCCGACGGAAGCCGCCCCAACGACGTCGTTCTCCTGTGCGGCCCCGAAGGGGCAGCCGCCGCGGAGATGCTGCCCGGGGTGACCCAGGTGCACACCTGGGCCTCCCCGTGGATAGTGAATCCTGCCCCACAGGTCACGGAGGAAATGACCAACGGACTGATCAACTTCGTCCGGAGTTCCCGCATCGAGGAGGCCGTGATCCTCACGTCCTTCCACCAATCCCCGCTCCCGCTGGCGCTGCTCCTGCGGCTGGCCGGCGTCCGGAAGATCACGGGGGCATCAACGGATTACGCGGGCTCGCTCCTGGACGTCCGCCTCAAACCGGGCGAGGACTTTCCCGAAGACCAACCGGAAGCGGTGCGTGCCCTCACCATTGCTGAGGCCGGCGGCTACGTCCTGCCAAACGGTGACGACGGAAAACTGCGCGTCACCCCTGGCCAGGACCCTGATGGCCTGGCCGATGAACTCGCCGAAGAGGGACCGTACATCGTGGTCCACCCGGGCGCCGCGGTGCCGGCCAGGGCATGGCCCGCCCTCCACCACGCCGCGGCTGTGGAACTGCTGGAAGCCTACGGGCATCGGGTTGTGGTCACGGGCGGACCCAGCGAAGCGTCCCTCACGGCCACGGTCGCCGGCCCCTCCGCCCGGAACCTCGGCGGTGGCACGGACCTTCGGACGCTGGCAGCGGTACTGGCCGGGGCCGCCGTCGTAGTTACCGGCAATACCGGACCCGCCCACCTCGCGGCAGCGGTAGGCACGCCCGTGGTGTGTCTGTTCGCACCCGTCGTCCCGGCCATCCGCTGGGCTCCGTACGGGGTCCCCCTGGAACTGCTCGGCGATCAGGAAGCGCCCTGCAAAAACTCCCGGGCACGCGTTTGCCCCGTCCCCGGCCATCCCTGCCTGAGTTCGGTAACCCCGGAACAGGTGGTGGAAGCGGTCGAAAGGCTCCTCGGAGGCGTTTCCTCCCTGGCTACCCGACGAAAGGTGTGGAAACCATGAGGATTCTGGTGTGGCACGTGCACGGCGGGTGGATGGAGGCCTTCGTCCGCGGCCGGCATGAGTACTTGCTCCCGAAAACGCCCGACGGCGGTGCCTGGGGTTTGGGGCGCGGTGGCCGTGACTGGCCTGCCGCGGCGCAGGAAGTGGACCTGGACACCCTGGGCCCCGACAGCGTCGACGCAGTGGTGCTCCAAAGGCCCGAGGAGATCGCGGCAGTTGCCCGGGCCCTCGGACGGCGGCCCGGTGTCGACCTGCCGGCCGTCTACCTCGAACACAACACCCCCAAAGGCGACGTTCCCTTCACGCTGCACCCCATGGCGGACCAAAGCTCCATTCCCGTGGTCCACGTGACCCATTTCAACCAGCTTTTTTGGGACACTGGCTCGGCGGGCACAACGGTCATTGAACACGGCATCCCGGACCCCGGTCGGCTTTACACGGGTGAACACGAAGAGATGGGCGTGGTGGTCAACGAACCCGTTCGGCGTGGCCGGGTCACGGGGACGGACCTGCTGCCCGGATTCGCCGGGGTGGGGCCGTTGCGGGTGTTCGGCATGGGAACGGAAGCGCTGCCGCAAGCCCTGAACCTGAGGGGCTTGGGCCTCAGCGATGAAAGGCTCCGCATCGCCGGTGATGTGCCTGCCCCGCAACTTCACCAGCAATTGGCCCGTTGCCGGCTCTACCTGCACCCCCTGCGGTGGACCTCGCTGGGGCTGGCTTTGCTGGAAGCCATGCACCTTGGCATGCCCGTACTGGCCCTGGCCACCACCGAGGCAACCCGAGCCATACCGCACGGCGCAGGTTTGGTGTCCAACGACGTCGACGACCTCCAGAAGTTCGCCAAGCGCCTGCTGGACGATCCCGATGACGCCTTTGCCATGGGCATGGTGGCGCGGGAGGCCGCGCTGGAACGGTACGGGCTGGACAAGTTTCTCCGGGCCTGGGATGAGCTGCTGGCCGAGCTTCCAGCCACCCGGGTTTCTGCCGGCCATTCTCCAGCAAACCATGACACTGAGAGGGCACACCCATGAAGATCTCCATGGTTTCCGAACACGCCAGTCCACTGGCTGCATTGGGAGGCGTTGACGCCGGAGGGCAGAACGTCCACGTTGCCGCACTGTCCTCCTCGCTGGCAGACCGTGGCCACCAGGTCACTGTGTACACGCGGCGCGACGACCCCGACCTGCCGGCCAGGGTCAAGGTTGGTCCAGGGCTCACTGTGGTCCATGTGGACGCGGGTCCGGCCCGAAGGGTCCCCAAGGATGAGCTTCTGCCGTACATGGGTGAGCTGGCGGACGGAATCTGCGCGGACTGGGCCGGTCAACTGCCGGACGTGGTCCACGCACACTTCTGGATGTCCGGCCTCGCAGCCATCCAGGCCTCGCGCAGGGCCGGCGCCGCCAACCCCGTGCCCGTGGTCCAGACCTTCCACGCCCTGGGATCGGTCAAGCGCAGGCACCAAGGCGCCGCGGACACCAGCCCTCCTGCCCGCGAGTGGCTGGAACCATGGGTCGGCCGCACCGCGGACTGGGTCATCGCGACCTGCCCGGATGAGGTGTTCGAACTCAAGGCCCTGGGCATCAGCAGGTCGAAAATCTCCATAGCGCCCTGCGGTGTGGACCTCGACCTCTTCCCGGGAACGGCCGACGCCGAGCCCAAGTCCCGCACGCATCGGATACTCAGCGTGGGGCGCCTGGTGCAACGCAAGGGCGTGGACCTGATCATCCGGGCACTGCCGCTTCTGACCAAGGCCGGCTTCGACGACGTGGAGCTGCTGATTGTCGGCGGTTCCGGTGACGCGCTCAACCTGGAAGAAGATCCCGAAGCCCAACGGCTCAGGTCCTTGTCCAAGGAGCTCGGCGTTGAGGACAGGGTGACCATGCGTGGACAAGTCCCGCGTGATGCCATGCCCGCGATTTTCCGCAGCGCTGACGCCGTGGTCTGCACGCCCTGGTATGAGCCTTTCGGCATCGTCCCGCTTGAAGCGATGGCGTGTGGTGTGCCCGTGGTGGCTGCGGCGGTAGGTGGACTGCGGGAAACCGTAGTGGACCAGAAGACGGGGCTCCACGTCCCACCCCGCGATCCGGAAGCCCTTGCCGAAGCGCTGCAGAAACTGCTGGCAGACCCGGAATTCCGCGCGGACATGGGCCGGGCCGGTTCCCGCCGGGCACGCTCACGCTACTCCTGGGAACGCATCGCAGCTGACACCGAGAAAGCGTACAGGTCCGTTCTTGCCGCCGGATTGTCCCGGCAGGCCGACGAAGGTTTGGAACCATTGGAAGGAACGGCGCTGTGACTATTCAAGGCCGCGTGACCACCGAAACCACCCTGCCGGGCCTCATTCCGGATACCCTGCCGGTGCGTTGGGGATCAGGCCCCACCCACAACGACGCCGTCACCACTCATCTGGACAACGTCCTGCCGGCGCTTGATTCCCTGCGCTCGCAATCACACATGTTGTCTGCTTGGGGGACCGAGCTCGCCACCAGACTGCTGGCCGGGCAGCGTCTGCTCGCGGCAGGCAACGGTGGCTCGGCTGCCGAGGCGCAGCACCTGACGGCTGAACTCGTGGGCCGTTTTGACGAAGAACGCGCCCCGTTTTCGGCCATCTCATTGCACTCGGAGTCTTCCGCGGTCACGGCGTTGTCCAACGACTATGGCTACGACGAGGTCTTCGCCCGCCAAGTCAGGGCGCATGGCCGGGCTGGCGACGTGCTCATGTTGCTCTCCACCAGCGGGCGCAGCCCCAACCTGCTCAACGCTGTCCGGGCTGCGAAGGAACGCGGCGTCGTCACCTGGGCCCTGACAGGCGCCGGCCCCAACCCGCTGTCCGAAGCCTGCGATCAAGCCATAACCGTCGAAGCCATCGCGGCCAACGCCCAGGAAGGCCATTTGATCGCCATCCACGCTGTGTGCCGCGCTTTTGATGCAGAGGTTGCAAGGCGCACCGACAGGGGACCGGGGTTGTTTGGGGGCGGTCAGCCATGAGGATCACGGTAGTTGGCGACCTTCTCCTGGACGTCGACATCAACGGGACCGCCACCCGGCTCAGCCCCGACGCGCCCGTGCCGGTGGTCGACGTCGGTGATGTCCGGCGTCGGGCAGGCGGCGCCGGGCTGGTCGCCACCGTACTGGCGCGGGACGGCCACGACGTCTCGCTGGTCACCGCGGTATCGGACGACGACGGCGCAAGCCACCTCAGGCGCGCACTGGCAGGGGTGTCGGTACTCGCCGGAACGCCGCAGGCTCCAACACCAACCAAGACGCGTGTACGGATCGGGACCCATCCGATGGTCCGCTTCGATCAAGGGTGCGACCCTGCCCCGGTCCCGTCCAGTACAGGAGAGATGCTCGCAGCCATCGCTTCGGCGGACGCCATTGTGGTGGCGGACTACGGCCGGGGGATCACCGCCAACACCGACATCCGGGGAGCCCTCACGGACGCGGCCCGGCGCATCCCCGTTGTGTGGGATCCGCACCCTTCCGGTTCCGACCCCGTTGCAGGAGTGTCCGTAGTGACCCCCAACCTCGCCGAAGCCACCGCTACCGCGAAGGCAGCTGGGTCCCGCGGCGGCGCTGAAGAAGCCGGACGGTATTTATTGGATAAGTGGGGGAGTTCGTCCGTGCTGGTCACCAGGGGCGAGGACGGTGCGCTGCTGTTGTGTTCGGACGGCTCAGCCGAGAGCATCCCCGCGCCCACCACCAACGTGAGCGATCCCTGCGGGGCAGGTGACCGCCTGGCAGGCAGCCTCGCCGTCCACCTCGCCACAGGCTTTGACCTTGCGCAGGCCGCTGCCCGGGCTGTGGAGGACGCGTCTGCGTTCCTGGCCGCGGGGGGAGCCGCCGCACTGGCCGGCGCGGACCCGGGGGACGCGGCGGACCCGTCCGAAGTAAGTCCCGTCGTCGAACTTAAAGGCCTGGAACTGGTGGACACCGCAGACCTTCACCCCGACGGCGTCCGACTTGCCCGCTCCGTCCGCGAGTCCGGAGGGACAGTGGTCGCCACAGGAGGATGTTTCGACCTCCTTCACGCGGGCCACGCACGGACACTGGCAGCGGCGCGCAGCATGGGCGATTGCCTGATTGTGTGCCTGAACTCGGACCAATCCGTCCGCCGGCTCAAGGGCGCGCATCGACCGATTGTCAGTGTGGAAGACCGCGCAGAGTTGTTGCTTGCCCTCGAATGCGTCGACGCCGTCGTGGTTTTTGGCGAGGACACTCCCGAAGCCTGCCTCACCCAAATAAGGCCCGACATCTGGGTCAAAGGCGGCGACTACGCCCCCGAAGAATTGCCGGAGGCCCGCGTCCTTGCGGCGTGGGGAGGGCACTGCGTCACAGTGCCCTTCCACCCGGCACGCTCCACCAGCGGCCTGGCAGCAGCACTGGCCAAAGTCAGCTGAACCTTGTTGGAATCAACGAAAGGAACCGCATGAACACGCAAACACCTGGACGCGTCATCGTCACCGGAGGCGGGTCCGGCTTGGGCGCTGCGATCGTGGAGGCCATCCGCGACGCCGGTGGCACACCGTTCGTTTTCGACCGGGACGTCAGCAACGTCTCGGGCGCCAAAGCCCTGGAAGTGGATGTCTCCAACCGTGAGGCTGTGGAAGCGGCAGTGAAGGAAGCCGCGGAAAGCCTTGGCGGCCTGGACGGGGTAGTGACCGCTGCGGGCATCGACCGTTGCGGGAAGCTGGGCGATGTCGCGGCAGAGGAATGGGAAAAGGTCATCGGAGTGAACCTCCTGGGCACCGTTTCCACCATTCGTGCGGCCCTGCCGTACCTGAAGGGATCCCGTGGCCGGGCCATCACCATCGCCTCCACACTGGGGCTCCGGGCACTCCCTGACGCCACGGCCTACTGCGCCTCCAAGTTCGGCGTGATCGGCTTCAGCCGTGCCCTGGCCGCGGAAACGGGCGGGGTCATTGGCGTCACCACGATCATCCCGGGCGGAATGAAGACCCACTTCTTCGACGACCGCGACGAACAGTACAAGCCGCAGGACGATTCCAAGCTCAACGATCCCGCCAATGTGGCGCAGGCCGTGGTGTTCGCCCTCTCACAGCCGTTCGGCAGCGAGGTCCGCGAACTCCTCATCACCCCCGCAGAAGAAGGCTCGTGGCCGTAAGGTCCAGCACGTCCTGAACAACATCGGCCACGGCGATGCCCTTGATGAGGGTGTCGTCGTGGCCGCAGTGCGGAGCGGTCCAGCCAACCTGGGTCACGTCCGCACCGCAGCGAGGGCAACGGGTCAGCCAGGACATGTGGATGCGGTGAAAGCCGCGGCCGCGTGGGCCTGCGTTGAACACGTTTCCCACCCAGAAGATCCCGACGGTGGGAGTACCCATGGCCTGCGCCAAATGCCGGGGACCGCTGTCGCTGGCCAGCATCACCGTGGCCTCGGCCAGGAGAGCGGCCAGCTCGCCGATTTCGAGTTCACCCGCGACGGACCGCACGGCCTGGCGCTGTCCCTCCGGTAGGTGGCGGCCGGCAAGCTCCGCCACTTCCTGGGCCAAAGCCTTCTCGGACCTGTCCCCGACAATCAGCACCTGCGCCCCTTCGGCGGCTATGCCCGCCGCAGCTTCGGCAAAGTACGACGCCGGCCACCGCCTTCGCGGATCGGTGGCACCCGGGTGGACAACCACCAGCGACGAGCGGTCAGGGTCCTTCAACCCCTTGATGCTCTGTTGGTGCTCGGGCTTGGGGAGCAAGGGAGGGAGGATGATGGTGGGAGCTCCAGCCAGGCCAGCGACTTCCAGCCAGCGGTCGGGCTCGTTCTGGTAGTAGACGTAGTCCAGGTTCCGCTCCAACGGCACGGCGTCCCTGGTGCGGGTTCCCACTGTGTGCCGTGCCCCAAGGCGGAGCAGGAAAGGGTTGGAGTACCGGCCGCCGCCATGCATTTGGACGGCAATATCGAACTGTCTGGCCCGCATGCCCTCAAAGAAGACCTCCTGAGCCGCCACATCTTCCGCGTCATCTTCGAAGCGCTCGCCGTTGCGGGGACCGTCATGCACGCCACGCGCCACCGGGAGAAGTTCGACGTCGTCCACCGGACCGTCCGTGGCCGCCGCCAGTGCGGCGTGAACCGGAGTGCCCAGCAACGTGATTGTGGCCTGGGGGTAGGCGATCTTCAGCGCGTTCAAAGCCGGGTAGGTGTAGATCAGATCGCCCAAGCCACCACCCCTGAGCACCGCGATCCGCTGTACGGCGCTGAATTTCTCCAGCACAGGTCCTATGCCTGATGTCAGGTCCACCAGCGGATTGTCCATGGATGCTGTCCTCTCGGTGCGTGCTGTTCGTCTGTTGCAGGGCCACTGTCGAAACCCTGCCGAAACTCTCCTTCGCGGCGTGTGAAGCACCAGCCGCGGGGTACCTGAGGGGAACAGGAATTGTTGCCCAACCGGAAGGTACCCCATGGCACGCCTATCCAATCAAGAAGGTCTCGCCGACTGGCTTCCCGGCCGCTTGGCCGAGGAACGACCTGTTGTGACGGTCATCGGCGATTCCATCCTGGACGGCTGGTGGGACGGAACCATCGACCGCTTCTGCCGCGAAGCCCCCGCGCCCGTAGTCCAGGTCCAACGCCGGGATTTTGCCCCCGGCGGTGCCGCCAACACGGCGATGAACCTTGCGGCCCTGGGGGCGGACGTCCGCTTTGTCTCGTTGACGGGTGAAGACGAGGCCGCGAAAACGTTGAAAGAAGCACTGGAAGCGGCAGGTGTGGACGTTTCCCACGTCATTTCACATCCTGACATGAGCACCACCACCAAGTTCCGGGTCAGCAGCGGCGGCCAAGTAATGCTGCGCCTGGACGATGCAGCCCCGGAGGTACCACCGGAAGGCCTTTCGGACATGGCGGCAACGCTGTCTGAAGCCTTGCGCGGTTCCGCTGCCGTGGTCCTGTGTGATTACGGCGCAGGAGCGTTGGAAGGCCCGGTCCGGAGCGCGATTCTGGACCGTTTGGGCCCGGGCGATGACGGCAGCACACCGGCGTCCCGCCAGGACACGCTGGTGGTGGTGGACGCGCACAACCCCGGCCGCTGGGCCGCACTCCAACCGGATCTGGCAACGCCCAACGCACAGGAAGCAGCCAGACTGATGGGCACGGACTTCCCGGGCGGTGCTGCCCGATGCCCCTTCGTGGAGGCACACGCGGACCATCTCCTCAACGCCTCAGGTGCGGCCGCCGTCGTCGTGACCTTGGACCGGGAGGGGACGCTGACCATCCGGCCGCAGGGCACGTCACCGCAGGCAGCGACCCACAGGACCTGGGCGCGGCCGCAGGCCGAGAAGCAGGCTTCGGGGGCCGGAGACACTTTCGTTGCCGCACTGACCCTTGCCCGGGCGGCAGGCTTGCCGCTGACCACCAGCGTGGATCTGGCGCAGGCCGCCGCCGACGTCGTAGTCCACAGGCCGGGCACCTCCGTGTGCACCACCGAGGAACTGGCCACGCACCTGCGCGGATTCGCCGATACCGCACTGACGGACACGGAACTGGCCAGGCACATCCAGGAGCATCGCAGCGAAGGGCGCAGGATCGTGCTGACCAACGGGTGCTTCGACGTGCTGCACCGTGGCCACACCCGCTACCTGAACCAGGCCAAGCAACTGGGGGACGTCCTGGTGGTTGCCCTCAACAGCGACTCGTCGGTACGGCAACTCAAAGGCCCGGACCGCCCGGTAAACCACGAAGCCGACCGCGCCGCCGTCATCGCCGCCCTGAGCTGCGTCGACCACGTGACCATCTTCGACACCCCCACGCCGATACCGCTTATCGAGCTCCTGCAGCCCGATGTCTACGCCAAGGGCGGGGACTACACGCCGGAGATGCTCCAGGAAACCGAAGCGGTCGAGCTCTATGGCGGCACCGTGACCATCCTTGACTACGTTCCCGAGCATTCCACCACCGCGGTACTGGAACGCATCCGTTCAAGCGGCGAGACCCCGCAGGACTGAGGAGAGACCTCATGCGCATCGCGATCATTGGAGCCACCGGGCACGGCGGCACAGAACTGCTCAAACGCCTCCAGCGGGCGCGCTCCGAGGAGGGCGCGGACCTGGAACTGGTGGGCGTCGTGCGCCGCGAGCCGGACCCCGACGCCGCGCCCTATCACGGTGTCGAGTGGCACATGCTGGACATCGGAGCCGCAACGGACCAGCCCGCCCTGGAAGCAGCCCTTGCCGGAGCCGACGCCGTAGTGCACTTGGCATGGCTCATCCAGCCCAACCACAACCGGGAACTGCTGCACCGCACCAACGTGGAGGGAACGGCGAATGTCCTGGCGGCCGCCCGCAAAGCCGGAGTGCGGCAGTTTGTATGTGCGTCCTCGGTTGGCGCCTACTCGCCTGCGCCCAAGGACCAGCGGACCAAGGAGGGCTGGCCGACCGGTGGGATCAAGAGCTCGCATTACAGTGCGGACAAAGCGGAACAGGAACGGCTCCTGGACCGGTTCGCTACAGAGAATCCGGACATCGTGGTGGCCCGGCTCCGTCCGGCCCTGATGTTCAGCTCGGGCGGTGGAAGCGAGGTGGGGCGCTATTTCCTCGGCCGGGTCCTGCCCCGCCTGGTACCGCGCAAACCGTGGCTTCCGGTGCTGGCCCTTCCCAAGGAGCTGGTGTTCCAAGCCGTGCACACCGCCGACGCCGCCGACGCCTATTGGAAGGTGCTGCAGCACAGGGCCGAAGGCGCCTTCAACATCGCAGCCGAGCCCGTTATCGACCCCAACGCGCTGGCCTGGATCTTCAAGGCCAGGCGACTGCTGCCGTTCCCGCTTCCGGTGCTCCGCGCCGTCGTCGAGGTCTCGTGGCGTTTGCGCCTTCAGGTGACCGACGGCGGCTGGGTGGACATGGCGGCCAACGCGCCGATCATGGATTGCGCGCGGGCGCACAGCTTGCTCGGTTGGTCTCCCAAGCACTCCTCGCTGGAGTCCTTGGCGGAAATGCTGGAGGGAATCGGCGCGGGCAAGGGCCGAAGGGGCTCACCGCCGCTGAGGCCACGGTGAGGCCTACTCCGCACTCATCACCACTGTCAGGATCCGGCGCAGGCTCATGGCCACTGAGGCCGGCGCGTTCACCGGGGATTGTTGGGCGGCGGCTTCAGCCACGGCGTCGCTGAGAGCGGCAATGCTGTCCTTGGCGTGTGCCAGGCTGTTGGCGAGTTCCCCGGAACCGGCGTCGCGCCAGTGGTCCACCACGGCGGCCACGGAATCCAGTGCGTCGGAGAGTGGCTTGATCGCGGTATCCGGGATGACGGTCCCGGCGCCTTCTTCCCAGATGGCGCTGGCCAGGACGTCGGTGATGTCCTGGACGTGGAAAGTCAGCCGTTCAAGGGTCCGCAATCCTGCAAGGTCCGACGGCAGGCGGGTGGCACGACGACGGGACCTGGGGTTCGCTTTGGCGCTTAGTTCCGCTTGATGCACCGCTGTCCGCACGGCCGCCGCGGTCATGGACAGTTCGTCGCTGCGGCTGGCCCAGGCTTCGTGGTTGGGCGGCCATGACTCATCCATGGCTTGCGCCATGTCCTTGAGCTGACGGGACAAGGCGCCTTGGTGGCCCGCGATGGCAGGGTCGATGTCGTCCAGGTGCAGCGGCGGGAAGACCAGCCAGTTGATGGCGAAGCCCACCGTAACTCCCAGGGCCATCTGGAGAACGTAGGCGAAGGAAAATCCTTCCGTATTCGAGTCGCCCAGCACCAAAACGAACAGTGCAGCCATGGGGATCCATTCGGAGGCGCTTCCCAGCCGTGGAAGGCCGCCGATCAGCACGCCAAGTCCCACCACCACGGCCACCGCCAGCGCCGTGGGTGCAGCAACGGTGGTGATGGCGAAGGCCATGCCGATCCCCAGGACCAGGCCTGCCAAGCTCTGGAGCCCGTGCCTTGCGGAGTCCGCCACCGTGGGGTGCATGCTGACCAGGGCACCCAGCGGCGCATAGTACGGATACTCGGCGGCCGGGCCAGGCATGAAGGGTGCAAGGTACCAGGCCAGTCCCGCTGCCACGGCTGTCTTGGCAGCGAAGAGCAGGCGGTGGCGGGTCACAGTTTTACGAAGCGCGGGAATCAGCCGTCGCCTTGAGGGCAGTTGGCTCATGGCATCTACGTTTGCAGGTATGCCGTGCTGTGTCGAGCCGCGGTCGCCCGTTTTGGGGGCCTCACATTTTTCGAAAAAAGGTGTGATTAGAACCAGGACAACCGGGTACTCACCCATTGATAGTAACGATACTTACTATCCCGGCTGCTGTCCGCAGCCTGCCAACTGTGGAAAGAGAGCGACAATGACTGAGAGCCAATCGCCGCAGGACGGAAGCTTCGCGGCACCAACCACTGGTGCCCATGCAGGCACCGAACCCTTCGCCGGAAACTACCTCGATTCGGACGTTGATACCCAGACCGCCGGAACCACTGGAATCGGTGGAACCACTACCGGTTCGGGAACCGGCTCTGCGGGCTCCGGCAAGGTGGACACCGCCAAGGAAGAAGCTGCGGGTGTTGCAGAAACCGTATCTGATGCCGCCGGTGGTGTTGTCGACACTGCAAAGTCCGAGGCCAGCCACGTGGCCCGCGAAGTCAAGGTGAATGCGCGCCAACTGCTCACCCAGACCAAGGGTGAATTGACCGATCAGGCCCAGGTGCAGCAACAGCGCGTTGCCGAAGGCCTGCGGTCCATCTCCGACGAACTGCACACCATGGCCAACTCGAGCCAGGACGGCGGAGTTGCCACGGACCTGGTCCAGCAGGCAGCCCAGCGTTCCTCCGCTGTGGCCCAGTGGCTGGAAGGCCGGGATCCGGGTTCACTGCTTGATGAGGTCAAGGGCTTCGCCCGCCGCAAGCCGGGGACGTTCCTGTTGCTGGCCGCCGGCGCTGGCGTCCTCGCCGGCCGTCTTGGCCGGGGGATGGCCGACAACTCACCCGCTGGTGGATCCACGGGCGGCACCGACGGCACCGCTTCGGGGACTCCCCGCGCCGCGTACTACCCCACGCAGGGTTACCCGGCACAGGGCGGCGCAGTGACGCCTCCGCCAGTTGACCTCCCGGGACCGACCACCACCACGGCCGGCTATGGAACAGCAACCACGGGTGCTGCAGCCACCGCATACGGCGCAGATACGACCGGATACGACGCCGGAACCACCGGTGGCTACGACGGTTCCACCCAGCCGTACCCCGAAACTGACGCCGGCGGAGTCAAGGCCCAGGGCGATCCTCTGGCAGGACCCCTTGATCCGGACGACCCCCAGTACGGAGGTCACCGATGAGCAGTCCCGCCGACCTGCCTCCCACAGAGGCCCACGTAAAGGCGGAAACCCTTCCCCTTGGGGAACTGCTGAGCGACCTGACGCGCGACGTCTCAACGTTGATGCGCCAGGAAGTGGAGCTGGCCAAGGTGGAACTCAAGGAATCCGCCACCAAAGCAGGAAAGGGCGCCGGCATGATGGCCGGCGCCGCGTGGGCCGGCCACATCACCGTGCTGTTCCTGTCCATCGCCCTCTGGTGGGCACTGGGCCAGCTGGTTGGCCTCGGCTGGTCCGCCGTGATCGTTGCGGTCATCTGGGGAATCATCGCGGCAGTCCTGGCCGTCATGGGCCGCAAGGAACTCAATGCCATCAAGGGCTTGCCGCGAACCGCTGAGACTGTCAAGGAAATACCCCCCGCTTTGAAACCGAACACCGAGGAGACACGATGACGCAGAACCCCGACGCCCTGCGCGCCGATATCGAAGAAACCCGCCGGCGGCTTAGCACCAACGTGGATGCCGTGGCCGACAAGGTCACGCCCTCGCACATCGTCAACCGCCGCGTCGACAAGATCAAGACGGCCGTCTTCGGTGCCCGCGACGACGTCCAGGACCGCGCCGGCAACGCGGCCCATCAGGCGCACGATACCGTGTCCGGCGTCGTATCGGACATTGGCGATGCGCCGCAGGTTATTGCCCGCAAGGCGCAGGGCAGCCCGATCGCTGCCGGCCTGATCGCCTTTGGTGCAGGACTGTTGGTCTCGGCTCTGATCCCGCCGTCGGACAAGGAGCGCGAAGCTGCCCAGGCGCTTAAGGAAGCGGCCCAGCCGTTGACCGAAGAGCTCAGCCACGCAGCACAGGAAGTTGCCGAGCACCTGCGCGAGCCGGCGCAGGAAGCGGTGCAGAACGTCAAGGAGACCGCCACTGAGGCTGCCTCCAACGTCAAGGACGAAGGCCAGGCAGCAGCTGCCGACGTCCAGGACCGTGCCAGCACGGCCAAGGACAACATCAGCAACCAGTAAGCCACCCCTCTTACCCAACTAGGGGACAGCACTTGTCGCATTGAACCCTTATTGCGACGTTTGCTGTCCCCCAGTTGGGTTTGCTGTGTTTGGGGGGCGGTCAGCAAACCTCGAGGATCATTTGGAGCAGCCGTGCAGCGGCCGGGCGCGCTGCATGCTCCTCGGCCCACTGCGCACGGGCCAACGCTTTGCTCACCGCCTGTGTGCTGATTCCCAATTCCTGGGCTACTGCCTTTTGCTGGCCCCTGACACCCGGCGTGAGCAGGTCGATCACCCGCCACTCCGCGACACTACGGTCCAGGACAATATGTCCGAGTAGGCGCAGCACGGCTTCAGCCTCGGAAGCAAGCGCGGCCAAGGGGCCATCCACCGCGACGGGGATCCGGTCGTTGCTGCTCCGCAGCCTGTCCACTGCCCGGCGGGCGTACACCAACCCATGGCCCGAAGCGTCCTTCACCAGGTTGGGCAGCGGCTCGTTAATAGGTCCGACGCCGATCCCGACATACCACTGGCCGGACCGGAGCGCGATGAGGGCGCTCTCCACGGCTTGATGGCTGGATTCGACGATGCCCTGCACCTCATCCTCAACCGACCGGTCGAAATCCAGGCGCGCGGGAATGTGCCGCAGGTCCTTGAGCAACTGCGGCACACGATCTCCGTCGCGACGGCTGTCGCGTTGGTTGATGGTGAGAGTGAACATCGTGGATCACATGCTACCGGCTGGTAGCTGCTCTGCAAGTGGAATTTTCACCTGTTACTTGATGCGTAACAGGAGTTCCTGCGGTGCCCGTTCCGCACAGAACGGCGGTCAGTTAAGGCCGCGCATCCGGGTGCTGGCCGTAGAGGTTGGGCAGGTTCTGCTGTTGGGCCGCAGCGGCTTGCTCCGCCGCAACAGCCTTGGGGTCCGGGATGGGTTGCTGCCCCTTGGCAATGCCCGAACGGCGGTCCACGGCCGCGAACTTCGGGTCCCAGGTGTCATCTCCGCCGCCGCTGAGGGCCGCGGCAATGACCATGACCACGAAGAACGGGAAGAACGACCAGCAGATGGCGCGCCACCCGCCCAACCAGGCTCCCGCCGTCGTGCCGTTTTTGATCCGTACGGAGCGCATGCCCGCAGCAGCGTCGCCAACACTGCCCGCCGTGCCCCAGATCATGCCGTAGACGTACAGGCCAACAAACCAAAGGACACCGTAGAGGGCGAGCCAAAAACCGTCGTTGTATCCCAGCGCCGAGCCGCTGCTCATCATGGACTCGCGCAGGACTGCAGCGATCGCTGCCAGGATGACGTAGCCCACCAGGAACACGACCGCATCCAGCACGCGGCCCCAGAAGTGGGCCGCTCCCGAAGCCTTGACGAAGTACGCGCCGGTATCAGGGTGGCGGCGTACCGGGCGGCCGTTGAGGGGGTCCACCATGCCGGTCAGGGTCGTGGGCTTCGAGGTGCTCATGTTGGGCTTTCGGTTCGACGGCGGGATGCGGCTGGGGTGCGGAGGCTCAGGCCAGTCCGGCCAAGCCACCCAGGATGCGGGCCAGGGAAGGAGACGAGGTTTCCTTCAACTCGAACGAAACAGCTTCACCCTGCTCCGGCAGGCCGGCGTCGGACGAATCTTCCACCCGCGGCGTCAGGACGTGGACTCCCGAGGGTCCGGTGTAGACGGTCACGGTGGGGAACTCGTTGGTGTCGGAATTGAAGGCAACAACGTTGCTTGCCGCCTGGGTGTCGGCCAGGGCAGTGGCTGCATGGGCCTCGAACTCCGCTTCGCTGTACACCGCCGGGTCCGTATCGCGTGCGGCCACCTGCTCAGGGTCCACGAATTCGGCCAGGCGGGGCACCAACTGGTCCCGCGTGACAACGGTGAAACCGTGAAGGCCACCTTCATCGACTTCCTCCAGCAGGACGCCTTCGTCATGGACGTAGCCGTACAGCCAGCGCTTGCCCGTGGAGACAGTGCGTTCCACGGAGACCACATTCTTGCCGCTGCGGCGAAGGGTCAGGGCGCCGGTGATTTCGTCGGTGGCGTGCAGCCGGGAAGGTTCCTTTTCGCCTTCAAAGACCACCGGGTACACGAGTTCCTTCGCGAGCAGTCCCCGCAGGGCAACAGCGCACAGGACTTCTTTGTTGGCTTCCTGGGTTGAAAGCCAAGGCAACGCCACCAGTTGTTCGTGCTGGACGCCGTCCAATGCCACAACTTCTTCGTCGGTCAGCGTGGGCAGGGGGGCTCCGATGGCACTGGCCGACGCCAACACCTTGGCCGCGGCCTCAACATCCCGTTGGGTCCATTTCATGGTGCTCGTTGTCATCCGAATATCCCTCCGACAAAGTTTCCGACCGACTTGGCGGCGTTACTGACTCCGTCTGCCACCTTACTGCCTACATCCTTGGCGAAATTGCCCACTTCCTTGGCGCCGTCGGCAATGTAACTGCCGGGGTTGCGCGCGAAGTTGGAGATGGAGTCCCAGTTGTCGGCCACCAGGTTGCCCAAGGCCCAGGCGCCGGCCACGAGCCCGGCACCAATGACGATCGGCGCGCCGATCGGTCCCAGGAGGGCCGCTCCGCCGGCAGTCATGAGCATGATGCTGCCCACGCCGCCCACCACGGAAAGGCCGCCGGCCACGCGGTCGCCGGCGCCCCGCCAGCCCTCGTGCTCCGGGCTGATCATGTCGCCGATGCCACTCACGATGTTCAACGGGGCGGCCACGGCACCTGCGATGCGAAGCCCCTTGGAGAACTTGCTCGCCTCCTGGAAGGCGGTGCTGTACGGGATGTTGGCTTTGAGGTCGGTAATAACGTCGGTGACCTTTTCGCCGTTGCGCAAGGCCGTAATGCCGTCCCGGAGCACCGTGCCGCCAGCGCGCCAGTTGGTCAGGATCTCCTTGGTCTGGCCGTAGCGAAGATGCCGCGGGATGACATCTCCGGCTGCATCCGGCTTGACCGGCAGCAGGTACTTGAAGGCTGTCCACAGGGGCGCACCCACACCCTTCGCGCCAATGGCAGTGTCATAAACGTCCTTCAGCACACCGACCGACGAGCCCGATCCGTCGTTGTGGCTGGCAAACTCCTGCTGGTTTGCGTGCTTCTTCAGCTGGCTGGCGTTCTCCCGCAGCATGTTGGCGGCCTTGACCAGGCTCTGCCGGTGCTGGCTGTTCCAATCGCCCTTGAAAACGGTGGCATCGCGGCCCTGCCAAGCGGTGGCGGAATTGATCGCGTTGGACAGTTGCGTACTTTGCAGGCTGATGGCGTCGGCGGCCTTGCCCATCACGCCGGCCAGACTGCGAAGCTGCGCGATGTCCGCGCCGTAGAACCCGGCCATGTGGAACCCCCTGTGTGCAAGCAATGAAAAGTCTCGTCCCAGCCTAGGCGGACACCGGTGCTGCCGCGATGGGGAGACATGCCCATTAAAAGCACGACGGCGGGTGGTGGGGTTCGCTGGGAACCGCACCACCCGCCGTCGTCACTCAGCTGGGGAGATCAGTGGCCTTCTGCCGAGAAGCGCTTGATGGAAGCTTCCAGCTCGGCTTCGGCGGCAGCGCGGTCGCCCCAGCCTTCAGCCTTGACCCATTTGCCAGGCTCGAGGTCCTTGTAGCGGGTGAAGAAGTGCTCGATTTCCTTGATCAGGAATTCGCTGACATCGCTGACTTCCTGAATGTGGTCGAAGCGGGCGTCAACCGGAACGCAGAGGACCTTGGCGTCTCCGCCGCCGTCGTCGGTCATGTTGAAGACGCCGATGGGGCGGGACTCAACGATGACACCCGGGTGGAGGTCGAAGTCCTGCAGGAGCACCAGTGCGTCCAGGGGGTCGCCATCTTCACCCAGCGTGTTCTCGAAGAAGCCGTAGTGCGTGGGGTACTGCATGGAGGTGAACAGGACGCGGTCCAGGCGGACACGGCCGGTTTCGTGGTCAACTTCGTACTTGACGCGCGATCCCTTGGGGATCTCGATGGTCACGTCGTGCTTCATGGAATGCTCCTTGACGGGTGGGTGGGGCGTCGCTCCGCAGAAGCGGCCGCCACGGGTGGCAGGCTGCTTGGCCCGGGGCTGGCGGCAGGCAAAAGTACAGCCGGTGCCGCCGACTACTATTGAGGATATAGCGAGAGACCCGGGTTTCTTGAACCGGCGGGGACATTTCAGGACTGACAGGACCAATCAACTTCCATGATGGGCGTTAAAAACGGGGGCGCCCGCAAGAGGGTATCCACGGCGTGGGGGCGCTTGGCGTGGCCGTTCCTGTTGGCCGTGGTTTTGCTGTGCGTGGCCGCTGTCGTGGCCTCCGGAATGGTGCCCGGACTGCTGAGCATGCCCAAGCCAGCGCCATCAACCCCTTCCTGGCAGCAGGAACCTGCGCAATTGTCTGCTTCCAGTGTTCTCCTGCCCCTGGATCCCAAAGCGCCCGTCCCCGTAGCGGCTGAAGTGGCACGGCTCCTTGACGGCACCCTCACACCTGACGGATCAGGCAGTATCAGTGGCGTGGTCCTGGATGCGGTCACGGGGCAACTCCTGTTTGACCGCGACGCCAACTCCAACCGCATCCCTGCGTCGAACATGAAACTGCTGACGGCCGTTGCCGCGCTGAAGGCGCTGGGTCCCGAATCGCGTTTCACCACCAGGGTGCTCGGCTCCGACAAGCCCTCCACCGTGGTCTTGACTGGCGGCGGTGACGTGCTGCTGGGGGCTTCCGCCTCTGACCGCGCGGACGTTCTTGGGCACGCGGGCCTCGCTTCCCTGGCCAAGGAAACCGCGGCAGCTTTGGCTTCCAGCGGCGTGCAGGGTCCCATCACTGTCCAGGTGGATGACTCCCTTTTCGCCGGCCCGGCGCTGAACCCGGCCTGGAGCCTGGACGACGTCGCAGCCGGCGAGACCGCTCCCTTGTATTCGCTGGCCATGAACTCGGGCCGCTACTCACCCGGCGTTGAGACGGGCCCCCGGCCGCAGGACTCCGCCATGACCACCGCCCAAGCGTTCGCCGAGCAGTTGGCGGCGGCCGGCGTCGTGGTGAGTCCCGGCGTCGAGCGCGGCAAGGGCCTCCCCGCCAAAGTGTTTGCCACCGCGGAGTCGGCCACGGTCAGCGAGCAAGTGGACCTCATGCTGCAGACCTCCGACAACTTCCTGGCGGAGGCACTGGGGCGGATGACCGCTGCTGCCAGCGGCAAGGAAACCACGTACGACGGCGCCACGTCAGCCGTGCGGCAACGGCTGGGAGAGTTGGGGATCGCCACCGATTCGATGCTGTTGGCCGATGTTTCGGGCCTGGCGTTGGAGAACCAGGTCAGTGCCCGGCAGTTTGCCGACGTCGTCCGGGCCATCACCACCGGTTCCGATCCTGCACTGCGGGCAGCTTTGGACGGTTTTCCCGTTGCGGGACTCACCGGAACCCTTAACGACAGGTACGGAGATGCCAGCACCGCCGGAGGCGCCGGGCTGGTACGCGCCAAGACAGGAACGCTCAACACCGTGATTGCCTTGAGCGGCTATGTGGTGGACGCGGACGGCCGGCTGTTGGTGTTTTCGTTCATCGGCAACGGCCTGGACCCGGGCGCGGCCGGCAACAAGGCAGCCATGGACCGTTCCGCGTCCGGGCTGGCATCCTGCGGCTGCCGGGGTTGAGTCTTCCCGGCGTGCACAATGGGCGCCTCGGAGGGCACCACGGAGGGCACCGCGAAGTGCTCCGCGTGGAGCGAACTTAAGGTTCACTGTCAGCCACGTGTGGTGTGATGGACCGTATGGTGTCATCTGCACGCGAATCGTCAGCAGGGGCCCAGTCCCTGATCAATTGGGATCTGGCCGCCGCTACGGCTGCCCGGCTTGCTCCTCCCGGCCCTGAACTGAGCGCCGGGGAGATCGGCAAGGCGGTAGAGAACCTGCGCTTCAACGCCGATGTCTCGGTTCCGCACGTGCACGACATCACCGGACTGGATGCCGCAAGGGACCTGCGCGATTCCCACGTCCTGGTGGTGGATCGGGCCTCGTGGTCCAAGGCCAACACCCAGAGCTTCTCGGTGATGCTCCAGCCTGCGTTGGCGAAGATGCTCGAAAGCCGCGGCGGGAGTGCCATGAGCCCGGCGGCCGCTGCAGCAAGCGGTGCCATCACGGGGACCCAACTGGGCGCTGTCCTTGCCTTCCTGTCCAGCAAGGTCCTGGGCCAGTACGATCCCTTCGCGGCCCTTGCCCCCAACTCCAACGTTCCCCCGGGAGGCCGGCTCCTCCTGGTGGCACCCAACATCATCTCCGTGGAACGCGAGCTCAACGTCCACCCGGACGACTTCCGGCTCTGGGTCTGCCTGCACGAGCAAACCCACCGTGTGCAGTTTGCGGCAGCACCGTGGCTGCGGCACCACATGCTCGAAGAAATCGAAAAACTCAGCGGCAACCTGCTGGGCAACATGGATTCGCTGGTTGAGCGGGCCGGCGCGGTGGCCAAGTCTTTGCGGGACCGGAATCCTTCGGAAAAAACCCCTGGCCGCGGCGCCATTCTGGATCTCCTCCAGAACCCCGAGGAAAAGGCGTCCCTTTCCCACATCACCGCGGTCATGAGCCTCCTGGAGGGCCACGCCAACGTAGTGATGGACGCTGTGGATTCCAGCATCGTTCCGTCCGTGAAGACCATCCGCCAGCGCTTCAACGACCGCGGCAAGGACCGCGGCGTGGTGGAGAAGTTCATCCGCAGCGTTCTGGGACTGGACGCCAAGATGCGCCAGTACACCGACGGCGCCAAATTCGTCCGCGAAGTCGTTGCCGTGGCCGGTATGGAGGGCTTCAACAGGGTCTGGGAATCAGCGGAATACCTGCCCACCGAAGAAGAAATCCACAACTCCCGGCTGTGGCTTGAACGGATGGGCCTTTGAGCCTTCCCGCCGGTTCCGGTGTTGATCCGGCAGGTAAGGGACGACGACGGCCTGGCCGTTTGGCGCCCGTCGTCGGCAAAGCGCGGAAACAGTTGCAGAACGCCCTGGCCACTTCAGGTTACCCCTCAAGGGTGCTCGTTGCGTGCAGTGGTGGGCCGGATTCACTGGCGCTCGCAGCAGTTGCCGCCTACTTCGGACGCCGGGGCCACGTGGACGGGCATCCGGTGTCGGTGGCCGGCGTCGTGGTGGATCATCAGCTGCAGGACGGCTCGGCGGAAGTTGCTGCCAAGACCGCCTCCGTCCTGCGCGATCTGGGACTTTCACCGGTGGAAGTGCGCACCGTTGACGTTGCTTCCACGGGTTTCGGGCCGGAAGCTGCTGCCCGCGACGCCCGCCATGCGGCGCTGGAGTCGGCTGCCGATGATCTTGGGTGCCAGGCGATCCTCCTCGGCCATACCCTCGATGACCAGGCCGAACAGGTGCTGCTTGGATTGGCCCGCGGCTCAGGAACGCGTTCCCTTGCTGGCATGCGGCCTGTCCGCGGACGCCTGCTCAGGCCGTTCTTGGGCCTCCGTCGTCAAGAAACCGTGGAGATCTGCGAGGTCGAGGAACTGGATCCCTGGCATGATCCGAGCAACTCCGATCCCGCCTTTGCCCGGTCCAGGACACGCGTGGAAGTCATGCCCGTCCTCGAAGAAAAACTTGGGCCAGGGGTGGCTGAATCCCTGGCCAGGACAGCGGCCATTCTTCAACAGGACGCGGATTTTCTCGAAGATTTGGCCAACGAGACGTATCTCTCACTGGTCCAGCGGGAGGAAGGCGTTGCCTGGTTGCCGGAGGACGCCGTCCGCGGGCTGCCCGCAGCGCTGAGGTTCCGGGTCATCGCGAAGGCCGCGGCCGACGTCGGCGGTCAACAGCCCGGTTACGGGCGCCTCCAGGCGGCGGAAGCGCTGCTTCGCCGGCAAGGGTCGGCGGGACCCGTGCAGTTGCCCGGACACGTCAGTGTTTCCCGCCTGTCCCTCAGCGATCTGGCCCAGGAACAGCCAATTGCGACCGGCGGATCCTCTGGCGATTCGGCCAATGCCGTTCCCCGCGAAGCCGCACGCTGTGGGAAGCTAGTATTCCGGCATCAGAAACCGTCCCAGCAGTAGCCGCACCCGAGCATCAAAACAGGAGCCATTGGTGGATTCAAACGACGTCCAGGCAGATCTCAAGCACGTTCTTTACACCAAAGAGCAGATCCAAACGCGTATCGCGGAACTCGCGGCGCAGATCGACAAGGACTACGAGGGCCGCGACATCCTCATTGTCGGCGTGCTGAAGGGTGCGGTCATGGTCATGGCTGACCTGGCCCGTGCGCTGCACAGCCACGTCAGCATGGACTGGATGGCTGTCTCGTCCTACGGCTCGGGCACCCAGTCCTCCGGTGTGGTCCGGATCCTCAAGGACCTCGACACCGACCTCATGGGCAAGGACGTCCTGATCGTCGAGGACATCATCGATTCCGGCCTCACCCTCTCCTGGCTGAAGTCCAACCTGGAATCGCGCGGCACTGCCAGCGTGGAGATCTGCACGGCCTTCCGCAAGCCGACTGCCGCCAAGGTCGAAATCGACGTCAAGTACGTCGGCTATGACATCCCCAACGAATTCGTTGTTGGCTACGGCCTGGACTACGCCGAGAAGTACCGCAACCTCGACTTCGTAGGCACCCTGGCTCCGCACGTTTACGAGTAAGCCTCTCGCTCTTTCGCTTCGCCGCGCCCCTTTCCGCCGTTTGCACCCGTAACCTCTGGTGCGTTTGGCGGGTGAGGGTGCGGCGTTGCTGCTTAACGGGTGCGCCCGGCGGGAAGTGGTGCGGCGTTGGTGCCCAACGCGTGCGAATGGCGTGGGCCGTTCATCTTGGCTTGGCCGGTCCTGCCGCTGCTCCACTTGCCGGGGCTAGCTTGTGCCCCGCGCCCCTTTCCGCCGTTTGCACCCGTAACAACTGGTGCGTTTGGCGGGTGAGGGTGCGGCGTTGCTGCTTAACGGGTGCGCCGGGCGCGTGTGGTTGCAACCAGGGGCTTGCTGAACCTGCCATCTCTCCATCCGCCGGGGCTAAACTAAGCCATGACCGGTGCTTCTGCCCGTGTTTTGACATGGCTTGCCGTCATGGCGACTCTGCTCACGGCCTGCACGCCCGCCGTCGACCTTCCCGGTACCGACGGTGGTCAACCAGTGGCGACGTCGTCCCACGGGCCAACCGCAGGCGGGGGTGCCACGATCCCAGCCCCTGGTGCCACACAAACTTCTGCAGAGCCACAACCTGTGCCCCCGCCTGTGCCGGCACCCCCTGCCTCGCCCCAGCCATTTGCCCTAAACCTGTACCAAACGGGCGACTTCGTACCCCAGTACACCTTTGATTGGTGCGTTGCTGCGAGCATTCAGATGGCCCATAACCTCATTGACGACACGGGTGGGGCTTCGTGGGCTGATCCTGCGCAGCAGGGTGAGTTATGGGAGATGGCCAGGGCCAGGTCCTCCGACTCGTTCAATGGTGCCAACCCGTTCGGCTGGGCGCAGGTGCTGACCGAATCCGGGATGGGGCCCTACACCGTAGTGAGCGTCGCCAACTATGAGACAGCCCTGCAAACAGCGGCAGGAGCCATCGCCAGTACCGGGAGGCCGGTGGGCCTGGTCATGTGGAGCGGCCGCCACGCTTGGGTCATGAGCGGATTTGGGTCCATGGGTGATCCCGGAGTGTTCCCGGACTTCAAGGTAACCGGGATTCACGTCCTGGATCCGCTCTACCCTTACGGAAGCGGCCAATGGGGTGCATCTCCCGAGCCCAACAGCCTGGTCACTCCCGAGCAGCTGGCGACGCAGTTCGTGATCCGGGAACCCCGACGATGGAGCAGCGGCTTGCCGGCTGGCTACTTGTTGGTGCTGCCTGTTGCTTCGGCTTGAGATAACCGAAGTCCGGCGCAACCCAACCGCAACTTGGTCTGACAGGCGCTGAGTTGCGGTGGGCCGCAGTCCCGAGAATCCTTGTCAGGCAAGACGCAAGGACGTGAGACCGCCGTCGTTCAATATGCGCGCAAACACGCGGGGGTCCATCATCTCTGCCCAGCCCCACCGGATGACGGTCAAGCCCAGAGCCCGCAGACCATTTTCGCGGGCCTTTTCCGCCATGACTGCCTGCTGGATGGTCTGGTTTCCCCGCAGTTTGGTCCTCAGGTACTTGCCGTTGCCATCAAATTCCCCCACTAGGTCGAGTTCCGGCCACCAGAAATCCGTGCGTGCTGTTCGTCCGTTCCGCAACGTAAAAGAGCCTTGAAGAGTGGGGACGGGGAAGTTGAGCAAGATCATCCGGGCCCGGCTCATGGATTCCCCCACAGACTCCGACTTGTCTGTGGACAATTCCAGGACCGTGCTGGCCCGACGCCGTCGTGACTGACTCGTGAGCACAGCCATACCGTCAGCAAGTTCGTCAACGTTCGACGGCTGACCCCAGGCCCGCTCCTTGTCCCAATCGTCGACGTCGGGAGCTTTGCCCCGCGCTGATTCCCGTCGGCTGGAGTCCACAACCGCCAATGCCTCGGCAAAATTCAGGGTGGCAGCCAGCTCCGCCGTCGTGCGCACTTTGTCAGTGACCTGGAAGTCGCCGAGCCTGGCAACAGCGACGTCACGGGATCCGAAGCTTCTCCGGATCCCGTGTTTTGATCGGCCACCTGTGGGATCCTCAGTGACGGTGCAAAGGTGCTTTGGAACACCCACTACGCCGAGCCCCCAGAGGAGTGCCGCCGTTTGCAGGTTGAAAATGGGCGTTAGCCTTGCCGTGTTGACCAGCGCCGCTGCGTGGAGCCCGTGCCGCTGACGGTTGTTGAGCCCCGCCCAGTAAGCCGCCCGGACATAAGTGCCTCGTCGGACGCGGACAAGCTCGCCGCGTTTGGCACGCTTGGCGAGTTGGCGTGGGTCTTGTCCAATACGAGTCGCATCCGTGGCGAGTATGAGTTCTTGTCGGACCATGGGTCCTACGCTTCCCCCAGTCGTCCCGGGCCGAAAGCTACAGCTTGGTCTATGTGGAAAACCACCACCGCGGCCTTTTCCGCCAATCGCGCCCTTCGTTCACTATCTCCGCGCCCCTTGCCGCGGTTCGCGCCAGTGGTTACGGGTGCGATTGGCGCAAAGGGGTGCGCGCTCCTGCAAGGCGGACCAACAGCCACGCCCCGGAAACCCGCCCAACAACCCTGTCCCCACGAGCCCGCCGCGAGTATCCTGTGTACGCCCAGAGGGAACTTTTGGACTTTCCAGTGCGTGAATTACTGGGAACGGTGTATAGCTTGAAACCGAAGCAGCACCACTCGCGCGCAGAAGTTGCGCCTTGCAGCACTACCAGGAGGGACGGGGCAAAACCCCGATCAGATGAAAGCTAAGAGTTTCTTCAAGGGCCCGGGCATCTGGATTGTTGTCGTCGTTGGCTTGCTCCTGGTGGCATTCGCAACACTGGCTCCGGGCGGTTCCACACGCATTGACACCAAGGATGGCCTCGAACTCCTTTCCCAGAGCGGCAAGGTGGAGCAGGCCAAGATTTTCGACGCCGAGAACCGCGTCGACCTGGTGCTCAAGGACAACCTCAACCTGGACGGACAGGACAAGGGCAAGAACGTCCAGTTCTTCTACGTCACGGACCGTGGTCCCGACGTCGTCAAGGCTGTCACCAACGCCAATCCGGACAAGGGATTCACTGACCAGCCCGTAGAGAACAACTGGTTCTCCGGCCTGTTCTCGCTCCTCATCCCCGTGCTGCTGCTGGGTGTGCTCTTCTGGTTCCTCCTCTCCCGCATGCAGGGTGGCGGCTCCAAGGTCATGCAGTTCGGCAAGTCCAAGGCCAAGCTGGTCAACAAGGACATGCCCCAAGTGACCTTCGCTGATGTTGCCGGTGCTGACGAAGCCGTGGAAGAGCTCCAGGAAATCAAGGAGTTCCTCCAGGAACCGGCCAAGTTCCAGGCTGTTGGCGCGAAGATCCCCAAGGGTGTGCTGCTCTACGGCCCTCCAGGTACCGGTAAGACCCTTCTTGCCCGCGCCGTAGCCGGTGAAGCCGGTGTTCCGTTCTTCTCCATCTCGGGCTCCGACTTCGTCGAGATGTTCGTCGGCGTTGGTGCCTCCCGCGTCCGCGACCTCTTCGAGCAGGCCAAGGCAAGTTCTCCTGCCATCATCTTCGTGGATGAGATCGACGCCGTCGGCCGTCACCGTGGTGCCGGCATCGGTGGCGGAAACGACGAGCGCGAGCAGACCCTGAACCAGCTCCTCGTGGAGATGGACGGCTTTGACGTCAAGACCAACGTCATCCTGATTGCGGCCACAAACCGTCCTGACGTCCTGGACCCCGCACTGTTGCGGCCGGGCCGCTTCGACCGCCAGATCACCGTGGAAGCGCCGGACATGGTTGGCCGCGAGCAGATTCTGAACGTCCACGCCAAGGGCAAGCCGATGGCGCAGGGCATCGACCTCAGGGCTGTTGCCAAGAAGACGCCCGGTTACACCGGCGCTGACCTGGCCAACGTCCTGAACGAGGCCGCGCTGCTGACTGCACGTTCAAATGCCAACCTCATCGACGACCGTGCGCTGGACGAGGCCATTGACCGCGTCATGGCCGGCCCCCAGAAGCGCAGCCGCGTGATGAAGGAACTCGAGCGCAAGATTACCGCGTACCACGAAGGTGGCCACGCGCTGGTGGCAGCAGCGCTGCGGAACTCCGCCCCGGTCACCAAGATCACCATCCTTCCCCGCGGCCGTGCCCTCGGTTACACCATGGTGATCCCCGAGGATGACAAGTACTCGGTCACCCGCAACGAACTGCTGGACCAGATGGCCTACGCCATGGGTGGCCGCGTTGCCGAGGAAATCGTCTTCCACGATCCCTCCACGGGTGCGTCCAACGACATCGAGAAGGCCACCTCCACGGCCCGCAAGATGGTCACCCAGTACGGCATGAGCGAACGCGTTGGTGCCGTGAAGCTGGGACAAGGCGGCGGTGAGCCGTTCCTTGGACGCGACGCTGCCCAGGAGCGGAACTTCTCGGACCAGATCGCGTACGTCGTGGACGAGGAAGTTCGTCGCCTGATCGACCAGGCCCACGACGAGGCATATGCCATCCTGACGGAAAACCGGGACATCCTGGACCGTCTGGCACTGGAACTCCTGGAGCGGGAAACCCTGAACCAGGCCGAGATCGCCGAGATCTTCCACGACATCCGCAAGCGCGACTTCCGCGAGATCTGGCTGTCCAAGGAATCCCGGCCGGTCCAGTCGATTCCGCCGGTGGAAACCCGCGCCGAAAAGGCGGAGCGGGAAGCCCAGGAGGAAGCCAAGAAGGCCCGTTTGGACGAGCCGCTGGACGCCGTGGCGCCCCACGCGCAGGGTGTCAGCAGCCAGGATTCCTTCCAGGCCCCGCAGCCCGACGGCAGCAACGACCACCCGCATCACGGCTAAGCTTTCTGCTGTGACTCATTTCGACGACGACGACCTCGCCGCCGCCCACGGTTCCGCCGCGGGCTCCAAGGCCCACTCCAAAGTGGACCGCCCGCGCATCGAAGCGGCTGTCCGGGAAATCCTTCTGGCCATTGGCGAAGACCCTGACCGCGGCGGCCTCCAGGACACGCCAAAGCGCGTGGCCAAAGCCTACGCAGAGGTCTTCGCCGGGCTCCACCAGCACCCTGCTGATGTCCTGTCCACCACGTTCGACCTCGACCACGAAGAGCTTGTCCTGGTGAAGGACATCCCCTTCTACTCCACGTGCGAACACCACCTTGTGCCGTTCCACGGAGTGGCCCACGTTGGTTATATTCCGTCACATGACGGCAAGGTGACCGGCCTCAGCAAGCTGGCCCGGCTGGTGGATATCTACGCGCGCCGGCCGCAGGTGCAGGAGCGCCTCACCACGCAGATCGTGGAGGCGCTGGTGACGCACCTCAACCCGCGCGGGGCGATTGTCGTCGTCGAATGTGAACACATGTGCATGTCCATGCGCGGCATCCGAAAGCCGGGCGCCAAGACCGTCACCAGCGCGGTGCGCGGTCAGCTCCATGACCCGGCCACCCGCGCCGAGGCCATGAGCCTCATCATCGGAAGGTAAGCATTATGGACTCCCTCGCTGCAGCACCCGGAACCGGCCCGGCCACAAGCCCGCTGCCGGTTCTCCGTAAGCCGCGCCCCGCGGCCAGGTTCGAGGACCTGCCAACGGACCGCACGCTCGTCATGGGAATCCTCAACGTCACCCCGGATTCCTTCAGCGACGGCGGCAATCACCGCACGCCTGACTCGGCAATCGCGCTGGGCCTGCGCATGTTCTACGCAGGCGCGGACATCATCGACGTCGGCGGCGAGTCGACGCGTTCGGGCGCCGAGCCGGTAAACGCCGAAGAAGAACAGCGCCGTGTCCTGCCAGTGATCCAAGCGCTGGTGAAGGCCGGCGCCCTGGTCAGCATCGACACGATGCACACCTCCACTGCCGCGGCAGCCGTTGAGGCCGGAGCCGCCATCATCAATGATGTGTCCGGCCTGACCATCGAGCCCGATATGCCGGAGCTCGTGGCGCGCACCAAGGTCCCGTACATCCTCACGCACCGTCGTGGGGACGCCCGAACCATGGATAGCCTGACGGATTACGGCAACGTCACCGAGGACGTGGTGGCTGAGCTCAGCGGCGTCCGCGACAAACTGTACGCCGCAGGCGTTGCTCCGGAGCAGATCATTGTCGATCCCGGCATTGGGTTCTCCAAGAACGAGGACCAGAACTGGGAGCTGCTGAAAAACCTGGATCAGCTCTTCACCTTGGGGCACAAAGTGATGGTTGCGGCTTCACGCAAGCGCTTCCTGGGTTCGCTCCTGACGGTGGCCGGCAAGTCGGCTGCGCCGTTGGAACGCGACTCCGCTACCGCGGCCATCACGGCGTTGAGTGCCGCCAAGGGCGCCTGGGCTGTCCGCGTCCACGACGTCGGTCCCAGCCTTGACGCCGTCAAGGTTGCCGCCCGTATTGCCCGCTGATTGGATAAAGCTGTGGACAGGATCACGCTGACCGGCGTCACCGCCGTCGGTTATCACGGAGTGTTCGATTTCGAGCGCCGGGACGGCCAGCCCTTCGTCGTGGATGCCGTGCTGCACACGGACTTCACCAAGGCCGCCGAGACCGATGATCTGCAGTACACAGCGCATTATGGCCACGTCGCCGAGCTGATCACCAAGCACATCGAGGGTGAGCCCTTGAACCTGATCGAGGGCCTGGCTGTGAGGATCGCCGAGGGCATCCTCGAGAACTACAACGTGTCCGCCGTCGACGTCACCGTTCACAAGCCCAAAGCACCCATTGAGGTGCCGTTCGGTGATGTGACTGTCAGCGTCCGCCGGGAGCGGTCATGACGTCTGGCTATACCAAGGCCATTTTGGCGTTGGGCAGCAACCTGGGGGAGCGGAACGACACCCTGTCCACTGCTGTCGCGGATCTGGTCGACCCGCCGGAGGTCCGCCTTTTGGGGGTTTCGCCGGTGGTTCAGACCAAGCCGGTCGGTGGGCCGGAGGGCCAGCCTGATTTTTTGAACATGGTCATGGCGGTGGAGACCACGCTCACCCCGATGGAGCTCCTGAAGCACTGCAACGATGTGGAAGAAAAGCACCACCGGACGCGCGAAGTACGCTGGGGTCCCAGGACGCTGGACGTGGACATCATCGTGTTTGGCGACGTTGTGAGCGACGACCCCGTCCTCACCATCCCGCACCCCAGGGCAGCCGAACGGGCGTTTGTGTTGTACCCGTGGTCGCTTCTGGAACCGCATGCGCAACTGGAGGGCCGGAGCGTGGCTGAACTGGCCGCCGTCGCAACTGACATGCCTGATATCCGCAGGTTTGACGGCTACGGCGACGTCGCAGGCATTCCGGCGACAGGGGCGGTGGAGTAGCCATGAAAGCCATGCGCCCAGTGGTTTTGGTGCTCATCGCGGTCATTGCTGCGGTCATCGGTTGGTTGGCGACGTTGAGCACCAACCGCTTCAGCATGCCCACCCCGGTCCTGCCGACGTCGGCCCTGGTCACCATGGGCGTCATTGCCGGGCTCACGCTTGTCATGGGTGTGCGGGTCCTGCGTTGGCGGAACGGCAAGAAGAAGAACCTGCTGAATCCGATCCTTGCCGCCCGGACGCTGATCCTTGCCCAGGCATGCGCGTATGCAGGAACACTCCTCCTTGGCTGGCATGCCGGAATTGCTGTGGACCTCCTGCGGATCGGCACCCTTCGCAGCGGTGAAGGGATCCTCTGGAACGCGCTCCTCATGGGTGGAGGCGGCGTAGTGATGATTGTTGTCGGCCTCGTGGTGGAGCGTTTCTGCCGCATTCCGCCGGAGGACATCGAAGGCGGCACTTCCGGTCCCGAAACCCGCCGTGGAGAGACCAAAGGCGAAGGCGAGTATGCATACCGAGGCGATTGACCCTCCCGGCGTCCAGTGGCTGCGGGTTTCCCCGAAGTACGTCACTGTCCGCTTGGTGGAGTGGGCCATCGGCAACCTGGTGATGCTGGCCGTGCTTGGCCTGCCGCTGGTGTTCGTACTTCTGGGCTGGTGGCGTTGGCCGCCGCTCTGGCTGGCCATCGCCGTCCCCGCAGTGATGTTGGTATTGGCGCTGTGGCGCTTGGTGCTGATTCCGCGGCAAGTACGGGCCATCGGTTACGCCGAACGCGACGATGATCTGCTCATCCGCCGTGGCATCTTTTTCCAGCGCACCATGGTGGTTCCGTATGGCCGGATGCAGTACGTCGATGTCGCCGTCGGGCCTGTTGAGCGCAGCCTGGGGCTGTGCACCCTGAAACTGCACACCGCCTCGACTGGAACCAACGCCCATCTCCCTGGGCTTCCGGCGCAGGAAGGCGCCCGCCTGCGTGAGCAGCTTTCGGCCCGCGGAGAAGCCAGGTTGGCCGGGCTGTGAGCCCTGGAGAGTCTGTGATGGTGGTGCCGGACCAGGCCGTCGACGGCGGGTGGAAGCGCGTCCATCCTGCCTCACCTTTCGTGCGCGGCTGGGTGGCCCTGGCCGCCGTCGGCTTCTTCTTTGGGCGCGATGCCTTCGAGCGCATGCTGCAGGGCCGGGACTTTGTTGACCCGGCGTTGAGCGGCAGAGTCCCTTGGCTGCTGGCTGGAGGTGGCGTGGTGCTGCTGCTGACGGTGGGTGGCTTCATCCTCAGCTGGTATTTCACGCGTTACCAGGTGGCCGAGGGCTTCGTCCGGGTGAACACCGGCTTCCTGTTCAAGCAGCAGCGGCAGGCCCGCCTGGACCGCGTGCAGGCCATCGACATCGTGCAGCCCCTTTTGGCGCGGATTTTCGGTCTCGCTGAACTCAAGTTCGAAGTGGCCGACGCCGGGGAGTCGGCGGTGCGGCTGGCTTACCTTCCGGTGGAGCAGGCCAAGCAGCTGCGCGCCACCATCCTGGCCCGTGCGGCCGGTGTGGTCAGCGAACCCGGCTCGACCCAGGAAGTCCCGGAAGCGCCCGAACACGTGGTGTTATCGGTCCCGCCCGGACGCCTGCTCGGTTCCCTGTTGCTGAGCGAACAGACCGTGGGCATCCTTCTCGGAGCCGCAGCTGTGGTGTCCACGTCTGTCCTGCTGGATAACACCGCGATTTTCCTGGCCCTTATTCCTGCCATTCTTGGCATTGGCGCCTCATATTGGAATGCGTTCAACAAGGGCTACAACTTCACTGCTGCCATCTCCCCGGACGGCATCCGCCTCCGCTACGGTCTGCTGGATACGCAGGCGCAGACGTTGCCTCCCGGCCGCATCCAGGCCGTGATGGTGAGGCAGCCTCCCATCTGGAGGATTTTCGGCTGGTATCGCATGCACGTGAACGTGGCCGGTTACGGTGCGGCGGGCACCGGCGAGGGCGCAGCGCGTACCATGTTGCTGCCTGTGGGCATGAAATCCGACGCCCTGCGGATGCTGTCTTTGGTATTGCCGGACCCTGGCGTTGAGCAGCCCGAGGAAGTGTTCATCGCCGGCTTGGAGGGGCTCGCGCCCCGGTCCGGCAGCGTTCCCCGGTCCGACGGATTCGTCACGACGCCACGTCGCGCCTGGCTGCTGGCTCCGCTGGGGTGGCGCCGGAACGGCTTCCTCGCCACAGGCACGGCGCTGCTGATCCGGTCTGGCCGGTGGTGGCGCACCCTGGTGGTGGTTCCGCATCAGCGGACCCAATCCATGGCCTTGCAGCAAGGTCCCCTGGCCCGCCGTTTCGGCGTGGCCGATCTTGTCCTCCACACCACGGCCGGTCCAGTCATGCCAAGGGTGTTCCAAGCGGGAGTGCCGCAGGCAGTGGAACTGTTCGACCAGCAGGCGGCCCGTGCCCGGGAGGCACGCAAGCGGCAGACCAGTGAGCAGTGGCTGGCGCAGGTAGCGCCACAGGCTCCCGAGGTTGCGGCAGCAGCCCGACCCCAACACACCAACCAGGAGGACCGACAGGATGGCTAAGCCAGGACGACTCGGAGTCGGAATCGTCGGTGCCGGCAAGGTGGGCGCCGTCCTGGGCGCGGCTTTGCGCGCGGCCGAGCACGCCGTCGTCGGGGTTTCCGCCGTGTCCGAAGCGAGCCGCGAGCGGGCCGAAAACCTGCTACCCGGCGTCCCGATCCTCGAGATCCAGGACATCGTGGAACGTTCCGAACTGGTGCTGTTGGCGGTGCCGGATGACTCGCTCGGAGAACTTGTGACGGGGTTGGCCACCTTGGGTGCCTGGCAGCCGGGGCAACTCGTGGCGCACACATCGGGCCGGTATGGCGTCGGCATTCTCAACCCGGTGCGGGCCGCAGGTGCGATTCCGCTGGCCCTGCATCCGGCCATGACCTTCACCGGCATGAGCCTGGACCTGACCCGCCTCATGGATTGCACCTTCGGCGTCACCGCGGACGCCGCCATGCTTCCGATCGCGCAGGCACTCGTGGTGGAAATGGGCGCTGAGCCGGTCGCCATCGCCGAAGCCGACCGCACCCTGTACCACGCAGCCCTGGCGCACAGCTCCAACCACATGGTCACCCTGGTGGCCCAGGCGTCGCAGCTGCTGCGGGAGATCGGCGTCGAAAGTCCTGAGTCGATGTTGGGTCCGCTGCTGCGGGCGACGCTTGAAAACGCCCTCGCGTCGGGCGAATCCGCGCTGACCGGGCCGGTGGCCCGCGGAGATGTGGGTACTGTTACTGCTCACGTCCAGGCATTGAAAGAGTACGACGCCGGTGCCGGCGGCGACGTCCTTGCCGCCTACCAGGCGATGGCGCGGGCAACAGCGCGCAGGGCCGGAAACCGCGGCCTCCTGCGCCCCGAACAACTGACGGATATTGACGGGGCTTTGGATGCGGAACCCAAAGCGACGGAAGGAAACTGAACCACATGGCCATCAAACTCGTGACCACCGCGGCGGAGTTGCGCGCCGAAAGCGCCCGGCTGCTTGCTGAAAAGCGCGGGAGTTCCCAGGGCCTCGTCCCCACGATGGGTGCCCTGCACCAGGGCCATGCTGCCTTGGCCAGGACGGCAGCGGCTGAGAATGATGTTGTGGTCGCGACCATCTTCGTGAACCCGCTGCAGTTCGGCGACGCCGTGGATCTGGACCGGTACCCGCGCACTTTGGATGCCGATATGGCACTGCTGGATGCCGAAGGCGTGGACCTCGTCTTTGCCCCGTCGGTGGACGAGGTCTATCCGGGCGGGCAGCCGTTGGTGCGCGTCACGTCCGGTCCGTTGGGCGAAAAGTGGGAAGGCGGGTCACGCCCCGGGCATTTCGACGGCGCGCTCACCGTGGTCGCCAAACTGCTGCACTACGGACTTCCCGGAGGTGCTGCAGCGGACGGCACGACGGCGGACTACCGGGCTTACTTTGGGCAGAAGGACGCGCAGCAGTTGGCCCTGGTGAAGCGGATGGTCTCGGACCTGAACTTCCCTGTGGAGATCGTTCCCGTGCCGATTGTCCGCAGTGACGACGGATTGGCCCTTTCCAGCCGGAACCGCTTCCTTTCAGCCGAGGAGCACGAGGCCGCCCTCGTATTGTCGCGGGCCCTGCGCCTCATCGAGTCCCGCGCAAAGGCGCACGAACCGCTCGACCTGGAGTCCGCCGTCGCGCTTGTTGAGTCCCAGCCGCTCGTGGAACTGGACTATTTTGACGTCGTCGATCCCGCCACGCTGGAACCGCTCGCCGAGAACTGCAAGGAAACCCCGTTCCGGGGCGAAGGGCTGGCGATCATCGCCGCGAAGGTAGGCCCCGTGCGGCTGATCGACAATGCACCATTGTTTTCCTAAGGTTTGATTTTTTCCGGTGACGGGAATTGGCCGGGCGATTAGACTGTTCTAGTCTTCACCGGCACTGATCGCCGGACATCACAGCCAAACCTTTGGGGAACCCTCATGTCTACCGACGTCACGTCCGACGCAAACGGAAAGCCCGGCTCCGGCGCTTCCGGAGCACCCGCCTCAGCAGGGACAACGTCCGCGCAGGCGCCAGTATCCCAGGGGTCGGGCCCGCAGCCTGCGGCCCCGCAGGCGCCGGCCTCTGACAAGATGTCCCGCGAGTCCGTGACGGTCATCGTCACGCTGTTGGTGGCGACCTTCGTGGTGATCCTCAACGAAACCATCATGAACGTTGCGTTGCAGCGGTTGATGACGGACCTTCAGGTGAGTGCCTCCACGGTGCAGTGGCTGGCTACCGGCTTCATGCTCACCATGGCCGTCGTCATTCCCACCACGGGGTTCATCCTGCAGCGCATGAGTACCCGCGGAGCCTTCATGCTGGCCATGGGACTCTTCAGCGGTGGCACCCTGCTGGCAGCTCTTGCACCGGGATTCCTGGTGCTGCTGCTGGCGCGTATCGTCCAGGCCGGCGGCACGGCCATCATGCTGCCGTTGCTGATGACCACCATACTTACCCTGGTTCCCCTGTCCAGGCGCGGAGCCGTCATGGGTAACGTGAGCATCGCCATTTCAGTGGCACCGGCCATGGGGCCCACCGTTTCCGGCATCATCCTTGACCACTTCTCGTGGCGTTTCATGTTCGTATTCGTGCTGCCCGTTGCCTTGGCCGCTTTCGCGATTGGTGCCAAGTACCTGACCAATGTGGGTGAGCGGGAGAAGACCACTCTGGACCTGACCTCTGTGATCCTCACCGTCCCGGCCTTCGGTGGCCTGGTCTATGGGCTCAGCCAGATCGGTGGCTCCAACGCAGGTGTGGTTCCGGTGATCGCGCTGGTGATTGGTCTCCTGTGCTTGTCCCTGTTTGTCTTCCGGCAGCTCAAGCTCCAGAAATCCGATGCTCCGCTGCTGGATCTGCGCGCCTTCAAGTTCCGCATGTTCACGGTATCCACGCTTCTAATGGTGGTGGCGATGATGGCCCTTTTCGGCGGAGTCATCCTGCTGCCGCTGTACCTGCAGAACACCCTGCACCTGCAGCCATTGGAAACCGGCCTGGCATTATTGCCCGGTGGATTGGCCATGGGTCTGCTTGGCCCCGTCATCGGCAGGATCTTCGACAAGGTCGGCCCGCTGCCCCTGACACTGTCCGGCTCCGTTCTGATGGTCCTGACGCTGTGGCAGTTCTCCCGGCTGGACGAGGGCAGTGCGCTCGGTTGGGTGATTGCCCTCCATGTCGCCCTCAGTTTTGGCTTGGCGCTGCTGTTCACGCCGGCATTCACCACCGGACTGAACCCGCTTCCGCCGCACCTGTACTCGCATGGTTCGGCGATCATCAGCACGGCGCAACAGGTTTCGGGTGCAGCCGGCACCGCACTGCTTGTGTCGATTTACGCCGTGGTTTCCGCTTCGTCCGGACTTGTTGCCGGCATGCAGGCAGCGTTCCTGGCCGCGACGGTGATCGCAGTAATCGCGGTGGTACTCAGCGCCATGATGCGGAAGACCGAAGGTGCCGGCGCCCACGGCGGTCACTGACCCTGCCTGCGCAACCCTCTCTCACATCCCTACCGTTTGGTCCGGTCGCTCGCTCACATAACAACCGTTTCACCTCAACGCTCTCTCACCTCGTCGGTGGGGGAGCGTTGTTGCTTTCGGGACTGCTCCAAATTCCAGGGCGGGTACCGACGCTCTCTCACGTTCCCCGGGTTTGGTGCGGTCGCTCGCTCACGTTCCGTTGGGTGTTTCGACGGCGGTGGTTGGGTTGGGTGGGGTGTTCGACGGCGCGTGGCTGGGTGGTGTGATCGGGTTCACGGGATGGGGTTTTGGGTCTTTTTGGGGGTTTCGGTGGTTGTTTGGCCGGGTTTTCCTTGTGTTTGCGGGGTTTTTGGGTGGGGTTTGGGTGGATTTGGTGTGGGGGTGGTGCGCGTGTAAAGTTATTCGAGTCGCCGCCGCTGATGCGGTTCGAATGGCGACCGACTCCCTTCAAATTACCGGTTCTGGTGGTGCTTTTGTGCGCTTCTGGTTGGTGGGGGAGGCCCGGGGTTTGGTTTGCTTTGAGCGGCCGGTTCGGGTAAGTTTGGAAAGTTGCTTCGGAGCGATCCAGTGGCCCTGTGGGGTTGGTGGTGGTGCCGGTAGTGTCTGTTGTTTGAGAACTCAATAGTGTGCCAAGTTTGTTGATACCGATTGTTTTTTGATTGGTTGAAATTTTATGCCAGGTTGCTGCGCACCCCCGTGTGTGGTGGTCTGGTTTTCAGCTGGTTTCGAATTTTGTGCAGCCGCGTCC